>JBGTAJ010000045.1:0-6801 GCA_041749915.1 Flavobacteriales bacterium | reverse complement strand
TTGCGCAGGGCATCCGTGGCTTCCACGATGGCCGCACGGTCCTGGCTGAACACGGCGCCGGTGAGGGCATAGGGGCTGGTGCTGTCCAGGAGCTTCAGGGTCTTGCTCCACTCGTTCTCCGGGTACACGTAGATGGTGAGCACCGGGCCAAAGATCTCCTCGCACATGGTCGTGCTCTTGGGGTCCTTGGTCACCGCGATGGTGGGCTCGATGAACCAGCCCACGCTCTTGTCATACTTGCCACCGGCGATGATGGTGACGTTCTTCTTGTCCTTCTTCAGGCCATCGATGTACGCGGCGATCTTGTCGAAGGCCTTCTCATCGATCACCGCATTGATGAAGTTGCGCATGTCACGCGGGTCGCCCATGCGGAAGCTCTTGAGGTCCTCGAGCAGTTCCTTCTTCACCGCCGGCCAGATGTTGCTGGGGATGTAGGCCCGGCTGGCGGCACTGCACTTCTGCCCTTGGAACTCGAAGGCGCCGCGGCTCAGTGCGGTGGCAACCTGCAGCGGGTCGGCGCTGGGATGCGCGATCACGAAGTCCTTGCCGCCGGTCTCGCCCACGATGCGTGGGTAGCTACGGTAATTGCTGATGTTGTTGCCGATCTGCTTCCACAGCGTCTGGAACACCCCGGTACTTCCGGTGAAGTGCAGGCCTGCGAACTCGGGATGGGCGAAGATGACCTCGCCTGCGTCCTTTCCGCTCACATGGATGAGGTTGATGACACCGCCCGGCAACCCGGCGAGACGGAAGATTTCCATGATCACCTGCGCGCTGTAGAGTTGGCTGTCGGCGGCCTTCCACACGACCACATTGCCCATGAGGGCCGCAGAACTGGGCAGGTTGCCTGCGATGGCCGTGAAGTTGAAGGGCGTCAATGCGAAGACGAAGCCTTCGAGCGGCCTGTACTCCACGCGGTTCCAGATGCCAGCAGCGCTAACCGGTTGGTCGCGGTAGATCTGCTGCATGAACTGCACGTTGAAGCGCAGGAAGTCCGCGAATTCGCAGGCGGCATCGATCTCGGCCTGGTAGATGTTCTTGCTCTGCGCCAGCATGGTGGCGGCATTGATCGTGGCGCGGTAGGGACCGCTGATCAGGTCGGCTGCCTTCAGGAAGATCGCGGCGCGGTCCTCCCAGCGCATGTTCTCCCAATCCTTGCGGGCCTTCAGCGCCGCGTTGATCGCCAGTTTCACGTGGCCCTTGTCGCCATGGTGGCTGTAGCCCAGGATGTGTTTGTGCTGGTGGGGCGGGCGTGCTGCGCGGCGGTCCTTGGTCTCCACAGCCTTGCCACCGATCCACATCGGCAGCTCGCGCTTCTGCTTCATCATCCGGTCGTACTCCGCCAATACCTGCTCCCGCTCCTTGGTGCCGGGGGCGTACGACTGAACGGTCTCGTTGATGGCTGCGGGGCTGTGGAAGATGGCGTCGGTCATGGGTACGGTTCGTCTGGATGGGGCGCAAAGGTACCGATGCACCTTGAGCCGTGTTGGTGACCATGCGCACCCCGGAAGTACGGGGACGGCGCCATCATTTCACGGTACCGTCATCCACGATGTGGAAGGCGTTCTTCAGCAACGCGGAGTTGGGCACGGAGACCAGCCCTTCCTGTTCGGTGCGGATGAACACGAAGAAATAGGTGATGTCCATCAGTTCGCCTTCCACCCATTGGTCGCCATCGAACACCCGTATCCGGTCCCCGATCTTCACCGGATGCTGGAAAAAGAGCACCAGGCAGGCTGTGATGTTGGAGAGGATGGACATCTCGGCGAACAGGCCCACGCCCAGCACGGTGACCACCGAGGTGGCAAAGAGCAGGATCTCGCTCTGGTCCATGCCCCAGATGGCGCTGATCACGACGCCGGCGATCAGCAGGAGCAGGAAGTTGAACAGGCGACGGATCTCCTTTTCCTCCTTGGCCTTGAACACAGACCGCATCAGGGTGGCCCGGATGAGCGAGCGGGAGGCCAGGCGGAGGATGCCATAGGCGAGGATGCAAATGGCCGTCTCCAGCAGTTGTGCTTGGTAGGGGGCGATGTCCATGAGGGAATATGGTGCTGTGCGTAGTGCCGATGAGCAGATGGTGGTCACTCTTCACGAGGGGGCGCTCGTTCAGAACCGCACGAGTACTCCCCGTTGCTGCAGGTCCAGCGGTATCAGTGGTTGCACGGGGTTGGTGCCCAGGTCGATGATCTTCAGTGCCCGGATCCCGCTGAGTTCCGCAGGGAATGCCTGCAACTGGTTGTTGTTCAGGTACAACTCTTCCAAATGCTCCATCCGGCCGATGGAGCTGGGCAATTGGCGGATGCCATCGCCGCGCAGCTCAAGGATGCGTAATCGGGGTAGCCGGGACAGGAGTTCCAGGTCGTGCTCCAGGTCAAGGGCGGGGTCATCGTTCAGGAGGAGCACTTCCAACGAACGGAGCTGGGAGAATTCATTAGGCAATACCGTGATGGGGTTGCCGCTCAGGTCCAGGGTATGCAGTTTGCTCAGTCCACCGATACCTGGCGGCAATGAGCGAATACCGTCGTTCCGAAGGCGCAGTTCCTCCAGGTTGGTCATCAGCAGGATCGCTTGAGGGAACTCTTCAAGACGCTTGTCGCTCAGGTCCAGCCGGAGCACCTTCGACGGATGCTCAAGCGCCTCCTGGAGTGACCGATAGGTATGGGGTAGACTGTCCTGCTGTGCAGCACCATGCTGGCCGAGCACCAAGGTCAAGGTGAAGAGAAGGATGCGCATGGGCCTGTTGTTTGGGATCGGTGGGATAAGCGTCGAAAGTCACACGCTTGTTCAGGCGTGGCTGCCGAGCAATTTCTGAAGATCGCCGATGCGTGAAGCCTCGGACCTGTTCACGGACCCCGATGCCTTGGCGATCTCCACGGCGGTCCTCAGGATGAGGCTCTTTGTCCAGCCATCGAATCGCCGGGGTTCTTTCCTCTGCTCTTCGGCGAAGCGTGCGTAGGCCGCTTTGGGCGACATCCGTTCTGCGAGCGCCTGGTCGAAGGTCACATCGATGTACCGTGCGGATTCGATCCCCAGGTCGTCATAGCACCGGTCGTCGACCAGCCAGTGCTCCTCGACCATGCGCTTCATGGCGTCGATCTCGGCTTGAATGATGCTGCGGTCGCAGCCTGCAATGCTGTAGAAAAGGTATCCGAGGCTCCGGTAGCGGTCCTCGTAGGTGCCTTCGCGGGGGTCTTGCGTGGTTTCCATGAATGGGCGCATCGTTCATAGGGTTGTTCTGTGATCGGTGACGAATGGACTTCCTTCACTTCGGATGTCAACGTTCGGCGGGGGCCTCGCCTTGGATCAGGAAGGGTGTCTTGCCATCGGTGATGATGACCTTGGAATTGGGCGATGCGGCAAGGCTCTTGAATGCCTCGATGCTCTGGTAGCGAATGATGTTCTCGTTCAATCCTTCGGTGAGCACCAATTGCGCGTCGCGGATGCCTTCCGCCTCGATCACCCGACGCTGGGCCTCGCTGCGTTCACGCAGCAGTTCGAATTCCATCTGCTGTGCTCGTTGTTCCGATTCGAGCTTGTCCTCGATCGCCTTGGCCAGGCCGGCCGGGAGTTTGATGCTCTTCATCAGTACGCTCTCGATCACGAACCCGCGCTCGCTGAGCAGGGAGTTCATGTAGGTGGAGATCTCCTGTTCGATGCCCCCGCGCTGGGCACTGTGCATGTCCTTCGCGTAGTAGCGGGCGCAGATGTCGGCCGCCGCGCTCCGGAACACGCTCACGATCACCGCCTGCTCGTAATCAAGGCCGATGGTCTCGACGATCTGCGGAACCTTATCCGGTGTGATCCGATAGAGGATGCTGATCTCGCACTGAACGTTCAGGCCCTCCTTGCTCGGCAGAGCCAGGTCCACCTCAAGGTTCACCGTGCGGATGGGCACCTTGATGACCCGGGTGCTGAAGGGGTTCAAACCGACAAGCCCGGCGGTGATGATGCGGTCATCGAGCTTGCCGAACCGTTGCTTTACGCCCACCGTGCCTTGACGTACTGTGGTGCAAGAGGTGAAGCTGAGCAGGAGCAGCACTGCCCAAAGGACGACCGCGCTCAAACCTGGGCCTGGGAATCGGGCTGCTGTGGGTGTTCTGCGGGATCTACGGTCAGAAATGTTCCTGTTCATGGTCGTAGTGGGTTTGTTGTTCAATAGGCACAGAAGTAAGTGAGGGCGTCCAGGGCCTTCGCCGACCCCAGGTCCGCGGCGGTGCGGAGGTCCGTGCAACCCGGATCGGGCTGGTAGCGGATGTGGTATGCGATGCCACGGTTGTACCACGCGGCGGCATGGTCGCCGTCCGACCCGATGGCACGGTCGAAGCAGTCGATGGCCTCGCCGATCTCGCCATAGAGCAGGTGAAGAGAGCCTTTCAAGGTCCATGCGGAGGGATCTTCCGGATGGTCCCGAAGGCTGCGCTCCACATCGGCGAAGGCACCGGCATGGTCGCCGAGGTATTTGCGCACTATGCTACGGTTGTACTGCGCCTCGAGGTAGTCCGGTGCCAGTTCCAGGGCGCGATCATAGTCCGCTGCCGCACCGCTCAGGTCGCCGTCCCGCTTGCGGATCAAGGCCCGTTGGAAGTATACATGCGCCTTGTCCTGGGAGAGTTCCAGCGCCCGCTCGATGTTCAGCCGGGCGTCATCTTCATTGCCCATTCGCCCGTGCACCAGGCCCCGGTTGTACCAGGCCAGATCGCAGGCAGGGTCGAGTTCGATGGCCCTGTCGAAGGCCGTGAGCGCATCCGGCCAACGCTCGGCCCGCATGTGCGCCACCCCCTCCAGATCATGCGCCAGTGCCAGGCCGGGGGCCTCCTTCCGTGCGGATCCAAAGGCTTCCAGAGCACCGGCGATATCGTTCATGGCGAGCAATGCGATACCGCGTTTGAGGTGAAGCAATGGGTCCTGCGGCTCGTGCACCAGCAGCGAGTCGATCTCCAACAAGGCATCCGCTGCGCGCCCCATGATCAGCAAGGCATCCGCCCGGCCTTCACGCAGTCTGTCGTCGTAGGGCCGCAACGCCACGGCCTGGTCCCATTCCCCCAGGAAACCCTTGCTGTCGTTCATCAACAACTTCACCTTGGCGCGCCGGTCGAAGATGTGCTCGCTGTAAGGATTCAGTTCCAGTGCTCGGTCCAGGTCGGCCATGGCCTGGGTGTACTGGCCCAAGCGGCTGAGCAACGCAGCCCGCTTCATGTACGCATCCGCAAAACCCATGTCCATCTGGATGGCATTGGTGTATGCCAGCAGCGCCTGTTCACTGTTCCCCAGTCGTAGCTGCATGTCGCCCTGCTGGATCGCCTGGATGGCGTCGAGCCTGTTGTTCAACTGGGCGGATGACGTGCAGGGAAGCAGCCAGAGCGCTGCCAGCAGGATCGGTATGATGCGGGCGTTCATGGGTTTGTTGTTCAGGTGGAACCGGTGATGATCATGTAGAACAGCGGCATTCCGACCGTGATGTTGAAGGGGAAGGTGACGCCGAGCGCCATGGGGATGTACAGGCCGGGGTCGGCCTTTGGCGCGGCCAGGCGCATGGCAGCGGGCACGGCGATGTAACTGGCGCTGGCGGCGAGGATGGCGAACATGAAGCGGTCGCCGAGGTTGGGTGTCACCAGGCCGCTCAGCCAGGCCACTGCACAACCGTTCACCAGCGGAAGCAACACGGCGATGCTGCTCACGTACCAGCCATAGGTGCGGAAGGCCTTGAAGCGCGCCGCCGTCACCATGCCCATCTCCAGCAGGAAGATGGCCAGAAAGCCTTTGAAGATGTCCGTGGTGAAGGGCTTGATACCCTCGGCCTGTTTCGCGTCGGCTACCAGGCCGATCAGCAGACTGCCGATCAGTATCAGCACGCTCGCGTTGGTGAACGAATGCTTCAACATGTGCCCCAGTGTGGGCCGCTCGGTGCTCTCCCGGTCGTAACGCATCAACAGCACCATTCCCACAATGATCGCCGGGCTTTCCATCAAGGCCATGATCGCCACCATGTGCCCGTTGAAGACCAGCTCCTTCGCCTCAAGGAATCCCGTGGCCGCAACGAAGGTCACCGCGCTCACCGATCCATAGGCCGCCGCCACAGCCCCCGCGTTCTGCACACCGAGCTTCTTGCGCAAAAGATAGAAGGCATAGAAGGGGATGACCGAAGCGATGCCCATGCCGAAGAGCAGTTCCCTGGCCACCTGACCGTTCAGGTGCTCGTGCGCCAATTCCTGGCCACCCTTGAAGCCGATGCTGAAGAGCAGGTACAGCGAGATGAACTTGATGGTGGTGGGCGGGATCTCCAGGTCGCTCTTGACCACATGCGCGATGATCCCCAGCAGGAAGAAGAGGAGCGTGGGGTTCGTGAGGTTGGTCAGCAGCAGGGCGGTGTCCATGGTCCTTGTGTTCAGCGAACAAAGTTAAGTAATACTATGTTCATGGTTTTGTAAGACTATCTTTGTCGCATGGAAGACAACGCGCATATCCACCTCAGGCCCGATCCAGCGCTCTACCTCCGGGATCCGGAAGGCACACGCCTGGGGCAGGACATCCTTACCGAAGGGCTGCTGCTGATGAACGAGCTCGGCGTGGAGGCCTTCACCTTCAAGAAACTTGCGGCGCGGATCGACAGCACGGAAGCGAGCTTGTACAAGTACTTCCCGAACAAGCAACGCCTGTTGCAGTACTATTTCCAGCTCTACTGGCTTTGGCTGCGCCAAGTGTGCGGGCGGCACGCCGAGCGATCGTTGGACCCCTTGGACACCGTGCGCTCCGTGGTGGATGCGCTCTGCGGTGTTTGGCCCAAGGAAGCGCCCACGG
>JBGTAJ010000044.1:0-1672 GCA_041749915.1 Flavobacteriales bacterium | reverse complement strand
AACGATGTGGCACCATCATAATCAAATCCTTCGGCAACAGCTGCCGCGAATGTGCCATCAGGGCTATTGGCGATGGGGTCCAGGTATCCCAGGTCAAAACTGCGTGGGTCACCAATTAGAAATTCACGCTCTTGGAGGAATTCACCTTGGTCGTTCAACAGCCTTGTGTAGAGGTGCTGCTGATCGAAGAATTCCTGGGAATATTGTCTGCAAAAAACTAAGAACCCATCATTGACCTCACGAACAGAACTACCTGTCCCACTTCGACCTGCTTGTTGATCATTAAAATGCACGATAAAGCCATCCTGGCCGGGAGCGTACAGGCTCCCGGCCAGAACAGCAGTTACAATGGCTGCATGCAGCTTCATTCCACAATGGTCAGTTTCGCCGTATCCAAACGATGTTGGGCGAGTACCAAGCTAATGGTATAGAGCCCAGGGGCCAAATCCTGGACATCCTCTTCGACCAAGCCGGTACCCGCACTCAGCGAAATGGTCCGGAGCAATCTTCCTTGGGGGTCGTAGAGCGCGAGGTGCCCTTCCTGCATGCCGGGAGGCACGGTGAACGCTACGCGGTCACGAGCGGGGTTCGGTAACACACCGATGAGCGGTTGAACCCCACGCTCTTCCGAGCCACGTTCGAAGCGCATGGGCAGGCTTTTGAACAGGCCAGGGATCTCTGGATGCGGTATGCTATCCAGTTCACCCAAGTGGAGCAGGGTGGCCCATGCCAGGCCACCACCGGAAGGAGCTTGGTCCATGGCCAACTGCCACAGTTCAGTCCGCCCGGCGGTTGTAGTTGCATGCCAATCCCCTTGCGTTGCTGTCATCAGGTCACCCCAGACCAGTAACCCTTCGGTACCCTTCATGTTGGCCACGTCCGGACGGACCTGTGCCGCAGTGCTGAACTTATGGTTCAACAGTGCGAGGAGGTATCGCCCCCGGACACCATCGCCCAAGGAATCGGCGGTGAGCAACGCGTCGAGGGTTGAAACACGGTCCGTCGCGAGGCTGTCTCTGGCCAATGAATCCACCAGGAGGCGCTTGGTGAAGTTCATTTCCTGCTGACGCAGGACGATCTCATTCTCCAGCAGTTGCTTCACGCTCATGCCTTCGTCGTATTGTTTGACCAGGCTGAGGAAGTAATACGGAAGTGGCTCTTCGGAATCGATGTAGGTCCACACGGCCATGCTCAGCGGACTGTTCTGGATCAATACCTGGCTGAGGTGCCAGTTATCCATGGGCTGCAGCCGTTTCATCATACTGATCATCACTGAATCGCTCAGCGGATGGGCTGCCAGCAAGGTGTCACGCAACGTATGGCTGGCGTGCCAAGGCTGGTGTTCGATCATACCCACCAGGTCACCGGTCTTCATCTTGTCCACCGTACCCAAATAGTTGGACCAGGCGCTGCTGAGTTCGGTGCGCTTTCCATGGAATTGTTGTACCAATCCACCCAGCCCTCCTCCTGAGGGGACACCATCGAGAACTCCTTGACCACAATGCACGACCTTGTTGAAAGCAGTTGCCTTTTGGGTAGTTCGAAGAACCTGTTGAGAAGTCGCAGCGATCAGATCTTGACAAAGCGGTAGGCGATCGATCTCTTTGAGGCATGAGCAAACGCCCTAGCCGAAGCCTGTTCGATGAGCAGGCAAAGCACCAGAAGCTGGAAC
>JBGTAJ010000043.1:0-3144 GCA_041749915.1 Flavobacteriales bacterium | reverse complement strand
GTTCCAGCTTCTGGTGCTTTGCCTGCTCATCGAACAGGCTTCGGCTAGGGCGTTTGCTCATGCCTCAAAGAGATCGATCGCCTACCGCTTTGTCAAGATCTGATCGCTGCGACTTCTCAACAGGTTCTTCGAACTACCCTCAAGAGAGGCGCTACTCGCAAGGATCCGGAGTTGTGGGTGCCGCGGGTCAAGGCCGAGCCTATGCAGCAAAAGGCGAATGAGGTAGGCCACCTCACTTCCGGAGGAACCGCGGTACAGATGCAGCTCGTCTATAACGAGGTGGAAGACACGGTCCTTCTTCGCACTCTCCTTCTTCTCTGAAGGCAGGTCCTCCGCAGCCAACCATGCTCTTGTCTGCGTGATGATCCCTTCGTCCACTTTTCGCATCAGCATGATGCTTAGCATGGAGAAGTTCGTGATCAGGATGTCGGGTGGGGCGAGTTGCATATCGAAACGCGATCGCATTTCGGCACCGTCCAACCGAGGGAAGAAAGAACGCAGCTCATCAGCTCGGTCTCCCATCGCCTCCTGTTGGATATACGATTCGACAGCTTGCGCCGCCTTCTCAATGCTCTTCAGCTCTTGCTTGAGCCGGGTGATCTTCTTCGTATTTCTCGTTCCGTCTTCCGCCCTCAGTGAACCGGCCACTGGCGTGTTACTGTTGTACCTGCCGAAATAGAGGCGGTTGCCGTTGGCATGCTCGCCCATCCATTCGCGGACATCATTCGAGTCCAAGGCACGGCGCAAGCGTGACATCTGATCTTCGACCAAGGCGTTCATCGGATACAGGATGAGGGCACGTACACCGCTAGGCCTTGATTCATGTCCCCGTTGGCGATGCTCCTCGCTTAGCTCGAAGCGATTATTGACAAGTCTGGCCGGACCAACTCCGTTGTTGCTCCACCAGCCATGTTGTGCATTCCCAGGAAGGGGCTGTTGCTCCCACGTGGCCATTTCCTTGGCGAGCTGTGCGAACAGTGGGAGAAGAAATGCTTCGGTTTTTCCGGAGCCCGTGCCGGATGTGATCACACAATGATCACCACCCATAGCTCGCTGCAACATCCGTAACTGATGCTGATACATGGGGTGGCCGCTCTTGAACAAGCCCTTTTGGACCAGGCCCTTGAATGCACCGAGCGCCGCATCTGACATTTGACTACTGATGACATGCTCAGAGCTGAGATCCGAGATTCTAAGGTTACTGGACTCGTACTCTGGTAAAGGCTCAATCCAAGGCTGACGATAGAATACACCCTCTCGCTCAAGAAGCTCAGCACGCTCTTGGGCTATCGCCTCGAAGCGGATGCCGAACCGGGTCTTCACGTACCTGATAAAGTTGTCCTTGATAGTAGTGAAGGAGCCAATTGGGTCGATCATGGGGAAGCTTCCTTAGTCGCCCACTTAGGCGATTGATTGTACTTGTTGCCCACAGTTCTGTCTAACTGTATTCTGGATCAGAATACTGGGGAGCTTGGGGTAAAATAGGTAACGCCGACCTTCGTGGCACATTTGTCTCGGAGCCACCCCGGTCATCAAAGCGAAGGCTCTTGCAATTAATCGTGGCAGAGGCGCAGCAATTGGAACAAGGCCGTCCTTCCACTCGCCCTGGTCTACCACTTTAATCACATTGGCGGATGCATGTCGCAGGGCCAGGTAGCGGCCCCAATTCTTGTCAACGCTGTATGGAACCCCATCTTTCCACAGCCAATACAGTCGTGCGTAGTTCCTTAGGCGATACTCTGCCAATAAGAAATTCTTGTCCAGGTTTGGAGCAGTGTTCAAGTTCCAACGCAAGGTTGCAGGATCGAACACATGTCGGCATCGAATGTGTTCCACTTGGTCATCCACCCTCGCCAAGCTGTTGGACAAGGCTACATGGTCGGCGCACAATTCAATGATCCGTGTTGGCAAGAGATGATCGCTCTCGAATCGGACCGGAAGGTCAACGACGAGCCGACGCAAGCGACCTATACCATCCGGGCCTATTGCATGAAACTCGACCGCATCCGGGAGAATGAGATGGGAATTATCGTCGTATTGCGGCACTACCTTTATAGCGATGTTGAGCGCAGAAGCCTTCTCACTGAACCTATCCATCAGTTCTTTGTCGCGTGAGCCCGTGAGCAACGCGTGAACCCCGATGGACGTCGGCTTCAATATCAGGGTTGGCCTATTCACGGTGAACCTGGTTTCACCCCGCTCATCAACCTCTACTTCGATGTGGCCGAGCTGCTCCAAGCAATAGAGGGTGACCCATTTGGGGGTGTCCGGGACTTGTCTTTCTTCTTTGTCACGGATCGCGTAGTCACGCAACACGTCGAATGCCTCACGGAACGTGCCGTTATAGGTGCCATGTGATTTCATCGAAAGGAACGATAGAAGAATGTTGCCCGGCCTAATTCGGTCATCGTATTGCTCTTGGATTGCAAGTGTATCCCCGGAGCCTTGATTTCGTGGCACGAACAAATGGCCGTATACCTCCTTATGATCCCAAGTTGCAGGGCCTTCGACGTGGCAGCCCTCCATCCACTCATTGGCTTGCGTATCAGCAGTGGTTCCGCCGGGACCTCGACGTGGCAACCGCAGCACCCCTTCATCAAGTTGTTTGGCCAACCTGAACGAAGCGCCAACCGTACTCCTTATTTCGAAATAGTCGGAACGGATACTATGCTGCGCGCATTCGATGCGAAAGCGTTCATTGAGTGTGATGTCGAACGGGAGAAGCCAACGATTCCCCGTATTGTCATCGGTCGATTCCTTGTGGAGTTCCAATTGGCCGTCGCTGCGTTCATACTTCAACATGAGTCGCTCCGTCCCATTGCCCCCACCAAGTTGCACCTGGGGTAATGGGTAGTCTAAGAAACAGCGGATCGCGTCATGGCTTTTGATGGCGATCCCGCCCACCAAGCTGATGCTGAGTGCATCACTCCCGGGGAGCTGTAGCGCCTTGTACCGGTCGTCTGGATGTGACGTAAATGGCGCGGTGATTCTGAATAGCTGATAGCCTTGGGGGTAGTTCGAAGAACCTGTTGAGAAGTCGCAGCGATCAGATCTTGACAAAGCGGTAGGCGATCGATCTCTTTGAGGCATGAGCAAACGCCCTAGCCGAAGCCTGTTCGATGAGCAGGCAAAGCACCAGAAGCT
>JBGTAJ010000042.1:0-16848 GCA_041749915.1 Flavobacteriales bacterium | reverse complement strand
GTTCCAGCTTCTGGTGCTTTGCCTGCTCATCGAACAGGCTTCGGCTAGGGCGTTTGCTCATGCCTCAAAGAGATCGATCGCCTACCGCTTTGTCAAGATCTGATCGCTGCGACTTCTCAACAGGTTCTTCGAACTACCCTTGAGGCAATTCGCAATGGCATAACTCTTCCAATATACTTTCTTGCGCTGGCCTCTGGTTTTGGCCCCATGGGAATAGGAACATGGACATTTGGTGCATGGGTATTCGGCGGGGTATTGTGCATGTATGGAGAGCACATTCCTTGGCTTCTTGCTCCTTTGTCTAGCTGGGCCAAGCTGCTGAAGCGGTTCAATCCTGGATTGTTCATTCTAGCAGTGGCACTAGGAGCTTGGATAGCTGGCTGGAAGGGAGCTCTGGCCTTTGTATGCGCCACATTTATAGCGGAGGGAGTACTCTTTACTATCAATCGCTTTTCAATCCAACAAGTAGGAGAATTCACA
Organism: Flavobacteriales bacterium; assembly: GCA_041749915.1. GTDB lineage: Bacteria > Bacteroidota > Bacteroidia > Flavobacteriales_F > PHOS-HE28 > PHOS-HE28. Next base: position 16,368 of record JBGTAJ010000042.1, on the reverse strand, counting down.
GTGGGCTACCAGGAACGCAACTTTATGAATGCTTGCTTAATCGAAGCCAAGAAGCTCAACTCTACCATAGATTGGCGGACCAGCATTCAGAGGAATTCGAACGCTTGGGAACTTCCGTATACTCAGTTCGTCATTCGAGAACGCGAGCTAGCCGCTCTACTCCTTGTTGACTAGCGCAGGCATGCCCCAAACCGGATAGTCCGCGATCCATGGCCTAAGCGATCCCTGCCACGAAGTACCTTCGCCCCCCGAATCCCAACGAGCCCCGTCTTACCACTACCACACGTCCGTGAAAAAGGCTGGTATGCATATCGCTCTGCTGCTGCTGGCAGCGCTCTATTGCCTGGCGATGGGCCATGTGGTGCGCGGGGACAGCGCGGGGGTGTTGCAGGGTGAGCAGTCGCCATCCACGGGAAGTACGATCTCCGGTCCCACTGGCCTGTTCCTACACCATACCTCGCAGACGGAGAGCCTGGTCAATGCTTTTAACGGTCCTGTGGCTGGCGGTCTCAAGGATCGGATCGGCGGGTCCGTAGCGTGCATCAAGGCGCATGAACGGAACGAGCGAACGGCGTTTGTGTTCCGGGTCGAGGCTTCGCAAAGCCTGCTGCTGGCCCTTCGGCGGTCCGAGCTGATCTTCCCCTTCCACACCTACTGGTGAGTCATTTCTGAGAAGTCCTCGCCCATTGCGGCGATCGGACCTGGGGATCGGGCTGCCGCTTGATGCGCTGCCCATCGGACTTTTTATGGACCACCAAACTCTGGAAGATGGAAATGGATCTGGCTACCGCCCTGTTTGCGATCATCGCACTGGGCCTTTGCACACTGCCCTTCATTGTAGACCACCGAAGCAGGGCACTGAAATGGAAATGTTTGCTTGCAGCCTTGCAAGGCATCGCAAAACAGCACAATGGACAGGTGGAGCAACACGAGATCTGCAGCGAAGTAGCCCTGGGGCTGGACACGAAGCGCAATGCCGTGTACTTCGCCAGCAAGCAGGAACAGGGCTTCAGCACGCAGCACGCAGACCTCGCCGAGATGCGGGCCTGCCAGGTGCTGAAGGCCACGCGCTCTGGCAAGGGGCAGAACAGTGAGGTGACAATGGAACGGGTGGAGCTCTGCTTCCTGCCCAAGGACAAGGGCCGGAACGAGACCCGCTTCGTGCTCTTCCACGACGTCGCCAACGGGCAGATGAACGGCGAGGCCTCGTTCGCGGATAAATGGGCGAAGCTGATCACCGATCGCCTGAAGCAGAAGACGCACTGAGACAAGTAGCCCCGTGGAAAGGCTGCGGGGCAACTCTCCTTTGCGGGGGAAAGGTGGTGGTGCGATGGCCTCGGTGGTGCGGGGACGCCCAGAAGCGTGCTGAAGCGAATGAGAAGCTGCCGCACAGGCAACCGTTCGTCATCCGGCCGTCATCTATCTGAACGATGGAACGAACACCTAATCCTACCATGCGACAGATCCTCAGCGTGCTATTCCTGCTATGTGCGGTCCATGGATCTGGACAGGCTTGCGTATTTAAACTTCACCCGGTCTGGCCGGACACTTGGGGCAGCGCCTTGTTGTCTCTGGATAAGTGCCCAACGGAGTTCCCACTGGTGGCACCTTCATACATGTGGGACAATGGCGACACATCCCTATTTACGGATAGCCTCACTGTGGGGGATCACTATGTGGTGATCTACGACAATTCTGTTCCGCAGGACACGGCGTACTTCGAGATCGAGCAGTTGGCATGGGACCTGTACCAGTTCGTTTACCTGTTCGCCGGAGAGATAGCTGTGGACATGACCGCCTCCTTGACCTATGGCGGGGTATCCCTGTTCAATGGCTACAACTGTTACCCGTACTCCGATTCCATCGTGGTCTACCTGCTTCAGAATGGCGTGGCCATCGATAGCGTAACGCCGATCCAGCTGTGGGGTTCGTCCGGGATGTGGACATGGCTTCCCTCAGGCTATACCTACCAGACCTACTTATTGGACCGTTCCGCCTGCGGCTCGTATGTCTACGGAGAAATGGTCCAGACCTTCTCCCTGGATCAAGCGCAGCTGCAGATCGGCATGCAGGCCGCTTCCGGCGCGCCCAATGGCAGCATCGAGGTGTTCGGCGTGGTGCCTGATCCCGGCACGCCATCACCACCGCCCATGCCCCTCACGGGTGAACTGACCTTGTACACCTGGCCCGATGAGGTCACGCCGGTGGGGCCTGCACAGCCGGGTACCACGGGATATTGGGATGGCCTCGCGCCAGGAGACTATTTATTGGTATTCGCCTCCGATCTCTTGTGCAGTCCCGTGGATACGGTGATCACGGTGGAGTCCACAACGGGCATGGCCAACGCTGCTGGTGGTACCGCAGCGCTCAGGCTCTGGCCCGTGCCTGCCACGGATGTGCTGCACTGGTCGGGTGGTGCACAGGCCAGCGTGTGGCTTATGGACCTGCAGGGCCGAGTGCTGCGCACAGAGCGCAACGTGTCGCACCTGAACGTCTCGGACCTTGCACCGGGTTCCTACGTGCTGCGCTTCGAGGATGGCCGCCAAGGTTTCTTTGTGAAACGCTGAGGATTGGGCCTTGTGTCCTTCGCTGATCTCGATCTTATCAACGGCCACACTTCTATCTTCATCGCGCCCTGAACGGCTCATCCCATGAACCCTGTCCTGCGCAACATCCTCGCTGTCCTCATCGGCGCCATCGTTTGTATGGTGTTGAACGGTCTTCTGTTGGGCGTGATGATGAAGGCCATCCCGCCGCCGCCAGGTTTTGACCCGAATGAACTGGCGAGCTACAGCGTGCTGGAGGCGCGGCATTTGATGTCCCCCTTCGTGGCACATGCGGTCCCATCCTTGATCGGCGGGCTGCTGGCCACACTCATCGCAGCCACCCGCAAGATGACCTTCGCCCTGGTGGTCGGTGGACTCCACTTGATCGGCGGCATCGCTGCCGCCTTCCTGATCCCCGCGCCGGCATGGTTCATCGCGCTGGACCTGGTGGTGGCCTACCTGCCCATGGCGTGGTTGGGCGGAAAGCTGGGCACGCTTGGCACACCATCGCACTAGGCTTGCCGTTCTTTACCAACACAAGCCATGGACCTCAACCCCATTGCCATCCGCGTCTTCAATGCCTGGGCACAGGGCTACAGCGAGGCCTTCATGGACACGGGGTACTACCACGCCTCCTTCGACCGCTTCCTCGCTGCGATCGCGGCCGGTCCTGCCGAAGTGCTGGAGCTCGCCTGTGGCCCGGGGAACATTACGCGCTACCTGCTCGACCGGCGGCCGGAGCTCCGGATCCTGGGCACCGACCTGGCGCCCAACATGCTGGAGCTGGCACGCGAGCACAACCCCGCCGCCACCTTCCAGCTCCTCGATGCACGCCATATGCTCAGCCTGGACCGCCGCTTCGACGCCATCATGTGCGGCTTCTGCCTGCCCTACCTCACGCCCGGGGAGACCACGGCCTTGGTCGGGGATGCGGCGGCGGTGCTGCGTCCCGGAGGTGTGCTGTACCTGAGCACCATGGAGGACGACCCGGCGAGGAGCGGCTTCAAGGTAACGAGCACCGGCAAGGGGGAAGCGGCCTACATCCACTACTACCAAGAGGCCTACCTCACCGAGACGCTGGCGGCGAACGGCTTCACTGTCCTGGACCTGAGCCGCGCCCACTATGTCGGTCGCGATGGCCAGCCCGTGACGGACCTGATGCTCGTGGCGCGTCGCTGAGGATCAACGCACGCGCTCGTACCAGTTCTGCACCAGGCCTATCGGGTAGCTGCGGCTCTCCAGCAAACGCAGGGCCTGGCCCGGTCGCCCGTCGCGGAACAGGCGTATGCCGGCGCCCAACAGCACTGGCACCACCGAGATGCAATAGCGGTCGATGAGGTCATGCTGCATCAGCGTGTCCACGAGCTGTGCACCGCCATCGCAGTAGATGTCCTTGCCCGGCCGGGACTTCAGGTCGCGCAGCAGCTGCAGCACATCGCCGGTGTGGAAGTGGATGTTTCCCTGCGAGGGTCGCGGTGTGCGGGTGATCACGTACAGCACCTTGTCCGGGTGCGGATCGGGGACACCCATGGCGACCACCTTGTCATAGGTGCGACGGCCCATGATCACCGTATCCACCGTGGCGGTGAAGGCCGCATGGCCGTAGTCCTCCCCTTCCTGCGCCACGCCGTTCAGGAATGCGAGGTCCTCGTCGGGTGGTGCGATGAAGCCATCGAGGCTGGTGGCGATGTAGAGGATGAGCTGGCGCGGATCGGACATGCCACAAATTTCAAGGCTTACCGAAAAAGTCAATGTGCTTTCATCCTTGGCGAACAGCCGTCCATAACAAAGGTTAGGTGTCACCTTGAAGGGAACAGGCACCGAAGCGATCATGAACGCAGTAGCTTTCGATCACCAACGAACCGACCACTCCCGATGCGCATCCTGCTCCTCCCCCTGTTACATGTGCTGTTGGCGATACACTGCTGTGGGCAGGGCGGAACGCCGGTTCCCGCACGTGCCGGAGGAACCGAAGTGGGCACCGTGATCCCCGACATCACACCACAGCTTCTGGCCGCACAATTGGAGCGTCCGGGGATGCACGTCTACGATTGTAATGAGGCCGACCTATATGCCGAGATGCACGTGCCGGGCGCGATGCTGATCGTCTACGACAAGATCACGGCGGACCAGCTGCCGGCGGACCACAGTGCCATGCTGGTGTTCTACTGCTACAGTCCGGAATGCCCGGCCAGCCAGACAGCCGCAAAAAGCGCGCAGGCACTCGGCTACACCAACGTGCATTACATGCTGGCCGGCATCATCGGTTGGCAGGATGCGGGGATGCGCACGGAGCCCTGATCGACCTTGGTGGAACGGGATGGCCTATCTCACACATCCACCACTACAAGGCATCGAAGTTGCGAGGATGACCTTCAGTAACGACCTGTTCAGTTCTGTCGGTCCTCTGCCGGCTTCACCACCAGCTTGGAGCCCTCCAGGGGCGCGCCGTGCAACTTGTCGATCGCCTCACGCGCGGCGGATGGGTCGGGCATTTCCACGAATCCGAAATTCCGGGACATGCCGGTCTCGCGGTCGCGGACCACAGTGACCTTCTCCACGGTACCGAAGTGGCCAAAGAGCAGTTCAAGGTGGAGTTCAGTGACCTCATGGCTCAATCGGCTCACGAAAATATTCATGTGCAATGGGTTTAAGAGGGTGATACGAACGGATGCTGACCTCCATGGCCGGACCTGCACAGGCCCCAAGAGCAACCTTATGGAATAGAGAATGTGCAAGTTACGCATCCTTGTCGGGAGGACCGATCGCATGCAGATGTCTTCCACCGCTACCTTTCACCCATGGATGCACAGACCGCCCGCGCCATGGCCTTGGATATGCCCGGTACCGCAGAGAAGGAACACTTCGGGCGGCCCAGCTTCAGCGTGAAGAAGAAGATCTATTGCACCCTGTGGCTGGACGATGACCGCGCGGTGATGAAGCTGACCCTGGAGCAGCAAGCCACCTTGGGCGATGAACACCCGGACGCCTTCTCCCCGGTACCGAACAAGTGGGGCAAACACGGGTGGACGAACGTCAGCATGGGCCACATCAGCGAGCGCACCTTCCGCTACGCGCTGGACCTGGCGTGGCGCAATGTGTCGCCCAAGTGGTTGCTGCCCACGCGCCAGATGCCACCCAAAGGCTAAGGTCGACCGCACCCCAGATCTCTCCGGAACAACCGAAAGCCCGTCAACAGCATCGCATCGATGAACGAGGTTCAGCCACCCAGGCGCCGATGGGTCAAATGGCTCGTGCTGCTCGGGTTCGTCATGGCGCTGCTCGTGGGGCTGCACGTGTACAAGGATGAGCTGGCCTCACGTGCCCTGCACTCCGTGGCACGGGTGTCCGAACAGGCCGGGCATCGTATCACCTTCGGCGGGGTGAACGTTTCGATCATCCATGCGCGCATCCGTCTCACCGACGTGGATGTGACCCCCATGGCGGACAGCACGGTGGAGGACTCCGCAGTGCGCTACACGGTGCACGCCGAAGCCATTGACCTGCGGGGTGTGGACCTCCTGGCCCTGTTCCAGCGCAAGGTCCTGCACGTGGGCCGGATCGAACTGCACGCGCCATCGGTCTCCCATTCATTCGTCACACGCACAGCGCAACCCGTGAAGCGTGAACGACCGGAACCTGAGACCACGGTTGTCAAGGCGCCGCTGGACCTCGTGCGCGTGGACACCCTGCTGGTCGTGGATGCCACGGGCCGATCACAGGACCGCGCGAGCACCCATCCGGCGCTCTCCATCGCCGACCTCGACCTGTTGTTGGCGGGCATCACCGTGGCACAGGACGGGAACGGCATGCCCCTGCCCAGAGTGGAGCACATCGATCTGAACCTGCACCAGGCCGAGGCCCACATCAAGCCCTACTACACCCTGGCGCTGGATTCCGTGCACATCCGGATCCCACAGGACACCGCCGTGATCTTCGGACTGCGCTTCACTCCCGATGTGTCGCCGAAGGAGTATCACAAGCATGTGAAGGTCCAGGTGGAATTGTACAAGGCCACGGTGGACAGCCTCATGCTCACAGGCTTTGACCTCAATGCGAAACTGGTGGGCGGTGCCACACGGGCGAAAGCGCTGCACGTGGCCGGTGTTACGGTGGACATCCACCGCGACAAGACCTTGCCACTGCCTGAGGAGCAGAAACTCAAACCGCTGATCGCCGATCGGGTGACGGCCTGGCGGGTGCCCATCTCCGTGGACAGCGTGCACGTCCGGCGGGGCTCAGTGCGATACCATGAGCGCCTGCAACTGGGAGCCGACTATGGATCGCTCGCATTCACGGATATCAGTGGGCAGCTCACCGGCCTGAGCAACGAACTCGTGGATGAGCCTGCGGACCTGCACCTCTCAGGTAGTGCACGTGTCGGGCAGGCAAAGGCCCAACTGGACCTGCGCATGCCCATGCAACGTGATCACACCACCGTCACCACCCATGTACTGCTGTTGAACTTCCCGGCCCAGGAGATGAACCGGATGACCGACGACCTGTTGCACGTGAACGCCACGGCAGGCATCCTGCACCGGGTGGAGATGCGCATGAAGGGCGATGAGGAACGCGCCACCGGCACACTGGAGATGCACTACGAGGACCTTCACCTCGAGATCGCGCAAACGGTCAAGCATGCGTGGGTCTTCAGCAAAGTGGCGAATGCCGTGGTGCGCGCCACCAACATGCCCGGCAGCAAGAACTACCGCACAGGACGCTTCACCGTGGAGCGCCGCAAGACCAGCGGCATCTTCAACTACATCTGGATCAGCCTGCGCACGGGTATGATGGAAGTGGTGCTGCCACCGCGACTGCTCGATGAGATGAAAAAGAAACAGAAGAAGAAGGGCTGAGCCCCTCCTACTCCAGCACCACCGGCTGTTCCTTGGGCACCTTCACGCTGTAGCCGAAGGTCCACTTCTGGTTGGTGCGCGGTTCCACCTTCACCTTCCACGTCAGGAAGCCCTTCTCCGTGTTCACCGCAGCACCGCCGTCCTCATCCAGCTTCACCTCGATCTCGCTGCGGGCGGCCAAGGGAAATTGGTCGGTGATCACCAGGTCGATGGCCTGTGCCTTGTTGTTGCGCACGGCGATCTCCCAGCCCACGCTCTCCACGCGTTTGCCCCCCACCACCTGTCGCTGGCTGAAGTCCTTGCGCTTGGTGCGCTGCACGGTGACCCCTTGGTCGCGGCCCAGGCTGATGTCCAAGGTATCGCCCACACCGGCGAGGTCCAGCAGGCTTTCGCCCACGTAGGTGCCCTCGAAGTAGATGTAGGCCGGGCCTGCCAGCAGGTTCAGGCCCTCCCAGCCCGTGACCTGCGCGAAGAGGAAGGCATCAAGGTCCAGCTTCGGTGTGCAGTAGTACTTGTAGGTGCTGGTCAACTCCTTCTCCTGCACACCCACCTGGTGGTTCTTGCCATCGCTGGGGATGGTGTAGGGCACGCTGATGGCGAACTCGAAGCTGGTGGCCCGTTCGGTGACGCTTTCGGCGAGGGCGGTGGTGGCGGATTCGTTCTCGGCCCAGCCTTCCAGGTCACTCTCTTCTGCCCTACTGCCGCGAATGCGCTGCTTCCTCATTTGCACTCCTGAGACGGAGGCAAGCTGGCGGTTGGCTGAGGTTACCACCACTTCGCTTAACTGCATCGCACTCTCCACCATGTTCACATTCATCGTCCCCGCAGAAATGGGCAACTGTTGCGAGTTGTAGCCGATGTAGTCAATGCGCAGCGTGCGCGCGTTCATAGGCACCGCGATGGCATAGTACCCATCCACATTGCTCGTGGCACCATTGATCGTTTGCCCGTTCACATCCGTCAAGATCACATTCACGAAAGGCAGCGGCTCACCCGTCTTCGCATCGCGGATGATGCCGCGCACATCACGCACATTGGGATTGAAACCTTGCTGCACGTTCGCCACCGGTGCCGGACGCGGGGTGCCGAAGTCCAAGCGCCAGGGGTAGAGCGTGGGCATGATGGCGTCCCGGTTGGGCTCGCCGCTGCTCAGGGCCAGCTGCACCTTGTCCCAATCCTCACCGGTGCTCTGGTACACCTGCGCCTTGTAGGTCAGCTCCATGGGCTTGGTGATGTCGGCCACACGGATGTCGTAGGTGGGGCTCCAGCCCGCGCTCTGAACCATGTACTTCAGCGTGAGCGTGGCGCTCACCGGCGCGTTGGCGCTCACCTCCACCACCACCTCGCTGGTGGGGCGCGTCTTCTTGCCCTGCACCTGGGCGAGCTGCAGCTTCACCTTGCCCAGGTCCTCGTGCAGGGTGGCAATGCGGGCCTGGCGTTCGAGGCGTTTCAGTGCCAACGCTTCCTGGCGCGATTGCAGGTAGTCGTTGATGCTGCGTAGTTGTTCCAGCGACAGACCGGCATCACCGGCGACCACATCGTTCTTGGCGAGGCGCGCATCCTCCTTGTCCAGCACGCCCAGCAGGCTTTGTTCCCGGGCAATGTCCGCCTCCAGGACCTTGACCCGGTCCTTCAGCTCCACCACCTCGGCGCGCTCCTGCTTCTCTTCCAGGAAGTTCAAGCGGTGCTGCACCCCCAGAATGGTAAAGGCACCACTGCTGCTCACCTGGATGTTGGCGGGGTCCAGTTCCTCGGGCAGTCCGGCAAAGACCAGGGTGGCCGTGCCCTTCAGCAGTTCGGCCTTGCCGCTGCGCGTCACTTCGGCACCACTCAGGAAGACCTTGACGGCACTGATGGTGGTGGTGACGGGTTGTTCCTTGGCCCAGGTGGTGGCGGAGAGCAAGAGACACAGGGAGGCGAGAAGTGTACGCATGGGGGAAGATGAGGTGGGCCGGTCGGCACCGGGTGTAATAGCGATGCAGAAGGATGGATCATTGCATAAAGCAGAGGCACAACGATCCAAAAAGCGCACGAACCTAAGCAGCGCAGAGTTTCCAGCGCGGGATCAAGGTGTCCGTACCTCCGCGGCGATGCACTCCGCGACCCAGGCCCGCGCCTCGGCCTCATCCCTGAACATCCGTGTGGGGAAGGTCTGCGGATGATAGGCATAGTAGATGGAGGACATCGCCTCGCCCAGGTCATCCTGCGTCACAATGGCCAGCGCGATCAGCTGGGCATTGGCATTGGTGAGCCCGAAGAAGTCCACGTCCATCACGGACAGCTCGGCGAGGGTGCCGGTCTGGAAGAAGGCGATCATTCCGCAGCGTTCGGTGGTGAGCTCGCCGCGCCGCTGCTGCACCTCCATCAGGCCTTCCTCATCAAGGTCCATGCCTTCGCGGTAGTGCACTTCGATCACGCGCCCTTCAGAGGAAAGGAACATGTGGGCCAGTCGGGCGTGCAGTTCGTGCATGGTAAGGTGAAGTTAATACGGTATTGACCTCAATAACTGACCTTAATCAAGCCCCCTGCACAGTTGAGAGACTATTTGGCCGAAGACCGTACTGGACAGATGGCCCGCACAACAGCTACCTTCAACCAATGCCCGAACAAGCATCCACCGGGACCGTGATCCTTCATCCTGCGGAGGCGCTGTTGTTGATGGTGCGTGGCCGGGCCATCGAGCTGCACGAAGCCCGCCGGAAATGCCGGAGGTCCCTCACCGAGCGCTCGGTCTACGCGTTGCGGCAAGCGTCACGGCACTTGGCGTCCCCCTTGGAGGTCGCAGCTGCCAGTGGTCCAGACGACCGAAAAGTGCGCAGGGCACTCCGCCTCACCTCACGGATCCTGAAGCTGACGAGCACCCTGCGCGATCTTCATGTCCGGGCGCTGCTGGTGGAGAGCGAGGTGCATGACGACGCTCTTCGGGGGAAGCTGCTGCGTCACCTGCGAAAGGCGAAAGGCACCGAGGAACGCCGCGTGGCCAAGGGTTTGAAGACCATCAGGACGGGACCTCTCCTGCGCCTGGACACCGGCTTCCGGCCAATGCTGAGCGCGCTGGAGGTGGAACAGGGTCTGCTGACCGCGGTGGCCCATCATCGGGAACGCCTCATTGAGCGGATCGCCGACCTGCGCGGCACCGATCCGCGCACCCTGCATCGCGCACGGGTGGCCCTCAAACGGACCCGTTACCTCCTGGATGCCCTGCCCGCCCATCTTCCGGCCGACCCCGCAGCCCACCATGCGGCACTGGCGCAGCTCCAGAAGCAACTGGGCAGCTGGCACGATGGGCACCTCTTCTCCGAGTGGCTGTTGGCACGCAGCAAGAAGCTCCCAACGGAGCTGCGCGGGCGCTGCAGGACCTTGTCAATAAAGTACCAGCAGCAAAGCGCCAAAACGGCACGCGCCTTGGTCGCGCGGCTTCGGCGGGGAACTTTCTGAGCGATGGGCAGAAACGTTCACATCGCGTATTCCCCAGACGTTAATTAGGCACCTCCATCAGGCGCTGTTCGATCGGCAGCACATACCTTTCGCGGGATGAAGCACGACGACGAGAGCACGCTGCGTGGCCTCCTACTGGAGACCGGTGCCTTTTCGGCGTTCGTGGGCCGCTTCTTCCAGAACGCGTTCCACCCTCGTTTTGAGTGGCGCGAGTTCATCCGCCAGTGCACCCTGAACGGCTACCGCTCCATGCCCCTGGTGGCCATCACGGCCTTCATCATGGGCCTGGTGCTCACGGTGCAGAGCCGGCCCACCCTGGCGCGTTTCGGTGCCGAGGCCATGCTGCCGGCCATGGTGGCCATCAGCGTAGTGCGCGAGATCGTGCCGGTGATCACCGCCTTGATCTGTGCAGGCAGGATCGGCAGCGGCATGGGCGCCGAGTTGGGCAGCATGAAGGTCACCGAGCAGATCGACGCCATGGAGGTAAGCGGCACCAATCCCTTCCGCTACCTAGCCGTAACGCGCATCTGGAGCACCACGCTGATGCTGCCGATCCTGGTGGTCCTGGGCGACGGCATCGCCATCTGGGCCTCGTGGATCGGGGTGAACATCAAGGACAATGTGAGCTGGTCACTGTTCTACCGCCAGGTGTTTGAATCGCTGGCCTTCAGCGACCTTCTGCCCGCCCTCATCAAGAGCTATTTCTTCGGCTTCGTGATCGGTGCGGTGGGCTGTTACAAGGGCTTCACCACGGCAAAGGGCACGGAAGGTGTGGGGCGCAGTGCACACAGCGCGGTGGTGCTGGCCTCCCTGCTCATCTTCATCCTCGACCTCATCGCCGTGCAGATCACCGACCTGATGGGCCTCAACTGATGGAAGAGACCACCGCCACCGGCAAAACCGCTGCAGAAGGCACCAAGAAGGAGTGCGTGATCAGCGTGCGCGATCTGCACGTCAGCTTCGGGGAGAACAAGGTGCTCAAAGGCTTCGACCTGGACCTCTACCGCGGCGAGAACTTGATGGTGCTGGGCAAGAGCGGAAGCGGCAAGAGCGTGCTCATCAAGTGCATCGTGCGGCTGCAGGTCCCTGATTCGGGAACGATCGACGTCCTGGGCCAGGATATCCTTTCGTTGGACCAGGATGCCTTGGACCGTATCCGGGTGAAGATCGGTTTCCTCTTCCAGAGCAGCGCCCTCTACGATTCCATGACCGTGCAAGAGAACCTGGAGTTCCCCCTGCGCCGCCACTGGATCGGCGAGCAGTTGGGCAAGTCGGATGAACTGGTGGATGAGGTGCTGCACGCCGTGGGGCTGGAGCATACGCGGAACATGTACCCCAGCGAACTTTCCGGCGGCATGAAGCGGCGCATTGGCCTGGCCCGCACGCTCATCCTGAAACCCGAGATCGTGCTTTACGACGAGCCCACGACCGGCCTGGACCCCATCACGGGCAAGGAGATCGTGGAGCTCATCCTGGAACTGCAGCGCACCTACAACACCAGCAGCATCATCATCTCCCACGACCTCAACGTGGCGAAGCTCGCGGCCAACCGGATCATCCTGTTGAACGAAGGCAGGAACCATGTGGAAGGCACCTACCAGGAATTCCTGGACAGCAAGGACCCCGTGGTGAAGCGCTTCTTTATTTTCATGTGACCATGGCTACCAAAGGAGATCCCATTCGTCTTGGAGCGTTCGTACTGGGCGGCACCGTGATGCTCGCCATCGGCCTCTACCTGTTGGGCAGCAAACGCAATCTGTTCAGCAGCACCGTAACGGTGGAGGCCACCTTCCACCAGGTGAGCGGCCTTCGTCCGGGCAACAACGTTCGTTACATGGGCATCAATGTGGGCACCGTGGAGAAGATCATCATCGCCAGCGACACCTCCGTTCGGGTGGAGATGGCCATCAAGCAGGATGATGCCCCGAACATCCGCGACAACGCCATCGCCACCTTGGGCAGCGACGGACTGATGGGCAACAAGTTGGTGAACCTTACCCCCGGCGACAGTGGCGGAAAGCCCATCATGGACGGCACCGTGTTCGGGACCAGCGTGCCCTTGGATACGGATGTGATGCTGCGCACACTGGACCGCACGAACGCGAACCTGGCCGACATCACCGACGAGGTGCGCATCCTGGCCACCAAGCTGAACACGCCGGGCAATGCCATGGACCTGCTCACGGACACCCTGCTCTCCAAGGATGTGGCCCTGGCCCTGAGCGAACTGCGTTTGGCCGCGACCCACGCCCGCTCGGCCACCGAGGGCATCGATCTCCTGCTGGGCGATGTCCGTTCAGGAAAGGGAGCGCTCGGCACACTGGTGGGCGACCCTGCTGCCGAACGCCAGGTGCGCGCACTGTTGGAGAACCTGCAACACGTCAGCGATTCCCTGGAGATCGCCATGAGCAACTTCAGTCGTTTCTCCGGTGCGTTGAACACACCCGGCGGCCTGGCCCACACCCTGGTGGTGGACACCGCCGTGGCCCGTGACGTGCGCGGCACCCTCACCCGCCTGGACACCAGTGCAGTGCTGCTCAACGAGGACCTGCGCGCCCTACAGCGCAACTGGCTCTTCCGCCGCTACTTCAAGGAGCAGGCAAAGGAGCAGGAGAAACTGGAGAAGGCTGCGGAATAGAGCGTTGCGCGTCCGATGACCTCTGTCCTCTCTGCCAGGAGAAGAGCCTCGTTCCCATTCCGGACAGTCATTCCTACGTCAGGATCAGTCCCAGGGGATACAGCACATAGGCCAGGAAGAACAGGCCCCAAAAGAAGTAGTAGAACCGTTTCACCTCCCGGTCGTTCTTCACGTTCACCTGCGCTGCCATCAGCAGGAAGAGGAACAGCGGCACTGCGAAGGCCGTCACGAAGAACAGGCCGTTGGGAAGCAGGCCGAACAGGGCAGGGATGATCACCGCCAAGTAGCCCATGACCACCACCACGGTGCCCAGCCACAGCGCGGCACCACGGCCCATCTGCACGGCCAGCGTGCCGAAGCGGTATTCCAGGTCGCCCTTGGTATCGGGGATGTCCTTGAACCACGCGATGCCGATGCTGAACAGCGCCACGAAGGCCGTGAGCGGTACGATCACCGGATCAAGCCCCGGCACATCGGTCAGCAGGGCCCGGTAGTGCGCGTAGAACCCCAGGTTCACCAGCAGACCGCGCACCACGGTGATGACCAGCGCTGCACCGAAGTGATGCTGCTTCAGGTGGATGGGCGGCATGGAATAGGCCCAGCCGAGCAGGGCGATCAGTGCGATGAGGCCGAAGAAGGCCCAGGACAGCATCGCGGAGGTGGCCAGTGCGATGCCCAGGCTGATGAGCACGATGCGCAGCGCCCCCGATCTGGAGAGCGCACCTGCGGCAATGGGCAGCCACGGCTTGTTGATGCGGTCCACCTCCACATCGCTCCATTGGTTGAGGCCCGTGATGAACACGTTGCAGGCCAGCGCGCTCAGCAGGCTCGGAAGCCACACGCCCCAGTGGTCGGGTACCGCGCAGGGACGGGCGCAGACCATGGCATAGAGCGCCGTCACACTGAGCGCACTACCGATGATGGTGTGGGGCCGCGAGAAGCGCCAAAGGATGAGCAGTGCGTTCATGTGGCGCGGGAAGGCAGGCAATGTACCCATGTCACCGGCGCCCACCACGGTCCGGTCGTTCCGCCGCGCACCTCGCAGCCCTCGGGTGCCGCCTTTTGCACGCGTTCCATCAAGCGTTCCGCCGTATCGGAGCGCAGCACGCTCACCAGCCCGTCCCACGGGATGGTGATAAGGTTGATGGGCAGCAGGTAGGTGAAGAACAGTCGTTCCCAGCGGAAGGGCCGCACGAAGGGGGCCAGCAGCAACTGCCCGACGGTGGTGGTGAACAGGATCTTCAGGAAGACCAGGAGGTTGGGCTGCAACACCTCGTGCACCAAAAGTCCGCGCGGGCCGTGCACCCGCACCAGCTGCTCCTGCTGTTCGGGCGTGAAGTGGTGGAAGGCGTTGAAGAGGGTCAGCGGCCCGGTGCCCGGCGGGTCAGGGTCCAAGGCATCGACCGTTGCCCGATGCCAGTGGACGTGGGCCGATCCCGTTGGTGCCGGTGACGGAAAGCGGTCGGTGAGCAGGAAACGCACATCCTGGAACGCGGGCTGCCGGGCGAGGAACAGGATGGGCCCACCGTTGCCGGACCCCAGGTCCGTGATCTCCCGGGCGGCACAGCGGTCCAGCGCCTCCCGCAGCGGCGGCACCACGGCACGGTAGATGCCGGCACGGTGGACGAGCCAACCGATGAACTCCACCTGCTGGCGCCTCAGCACCGGCGGAAAAGCGGGCAGATCCTCAAGCTCGAACAAGTGGTGCATGGAAAACCGTTACTTCAGAACCAATGCACAACGATACGACCGTCCTGCTGGTATTGGGTGCATGGGTCGCGATCCTCACCGTGGCCATGGAAACGCTTGACCGCCGCCGGGTGTTCCCGCAGTGGCTGGCGCGCAAGGTCCTGCACGTGGGTGCGGTGGGTGCCTGCGCCCTCGCCCCGCTGCTTCTGGTAGACCTTGGCGCACTGATCATCGTGGTGCTGATCGCCACCCTCACGCTGCTGTTGCTGGTGGGCAGCGGGCGTTTCTTCCGGGAGGCCAGCGGCAGGCCCGGCTGGGGCATCGCGCTCTTCCCCCTGCCATACCTCGCCCTGCTGCTCTATTTCAACACGCCCGGCGATCGCTGGCTCATCGCCCTGCCGATGGCCATCCTGGCGGTGAGCGATGCCGCGGCGGCCGTGGTGGGCACGCTGGTCCGCACCCGCGCCTACCACCTCACCAAGGACCGCAAGACCATCGGTGGCTCCATTGCCTTCGCCACCACGGCCGCCGCGTTGATGCTGTTGTGGCCCGGACCGCTGCGATCCTTCGATGCCACCACCCTGCTCCTGTGCGTGCTGATCGTCACCCTGCTGCTCACCGTGGTGGAAGCCTTGGGCAGCAATGGCTGGGACAACGTGTTCGTACCGGGGGGCGCGGCGGTCCTGTTGATGGCCTTGGTCGGCGGGCATGCGCTGGAACAGCTCACGCCCACCCTGCTGGCGATGATGGTCTCCATCCCATTCGTGTTCTTCACGGTCAAGCGAGGATGGCTTACGCTGGGCGGCGCGATGGCCGCCGTGCTGCTCGGTTGCAGCGTGGTGCTGCTGCAGGGTGCGTGGTGGTTGCTGCCCCTGCTCCTCTTCTTCGCCAGCAGCACGGCCCTGGGCAAGATGCGAAAGCGCTCCACAGCGACAAGCGACGCCAAACACGGACGTCCCCGCGATGCCGAGCAGGTCTTCAGCAACGGCGGCATCTACCTGCTCGCCGCCGCGCTGCTCCACGGCCACGATGCACAGCTCGCCATGGCCGTGAGCATGGCCATCGCCACGGCCGATACTTGGGCCAGCGAGATCGGCATGGCCGTCCGGGGCAGGACCTTCGACATCATCGGCTTCCGGCCGGTACCGGCGGGGCTTTCCGGCGGCATCAGTGTGCAGGGGACCCTGGGCGGCGCTGTCGG
>JBGTAJ010000041.1:0-1536 GCA_041749915.1 Flavobacteriales bacterium | reverse complement strand
GGACAAGCAACGATATCCCCGGGTTGGATCTGGGACGGTGGTGCTCCTTCCTTCGTTCAGGGTTGTGCGGGTGATCAGGCCCTGAGCAAGGAATTGTCCGGGGAGTGGAGCCCCAATGAGGTCAGGGCGGATTGGCTCTTTCACCCCTTGCCCTACGACCCACTGTTGCAGTATCAAGTGCGTGCCAGGGTGTGGGTGGACCAGGGTGATTGGTCCGATCCGCGCACGGTATTCATCGGTTTCGGTTGGTATGTGGAAGGAGCGGATGATCCGTTCGGCAGCATCTCGCAGGCCAGCACCCAGCAGGAAAGCTGCCCTTTCCAAGACCTTTGGTCCTCCATGTTCCCCATGCCGGAAGGGCCTCCAGGGGCAGTTTTCGGCCTCGTCGTCCATGCCTGGACCGACTTTCCCACCCAGCTGTTCCTGGATGACGTGAAGGTCTACACCTTGCCTTACCGGGCGCGCTTCACAGGTCGTCTTTTCTTGGAGGGTCCCTATGATCCCGATACACAGGTGATGCAGGACGACCTCCGCGTGGATGGGTTGATCCCCTTGGTCGAACCGTATACCGCCCTCGGTTTTCCCCAGGTCGCCGGTGGAGGAGGTGAGACGGTCACACAGGCGGTCCTGGACGGTATGTACGCCGGCGGCCGCGTGGTGGATTGGGTGCGTCTGGAACTGCGGGACTGGAATGACAACACCACCATCGTCGCCACGCGACAGGCGCTGCTACTGCAGGATGGCTCGGTGGTGTCCACGGATCCCTTGCTGGCGCCATTGTTCGGTGTCAGGCCTGGCAGCTATTGGATCAGCGTTCGGCATCGAAATCATTTGGGTTGCATGACCGCAAGTCCGCGCACGTTGCCCTATCCAGGAGGTGGCGGTATATGGATCCATGATTTTACTCAAAGTATGACCACATGGGGCACGGAGGCCATGAAGAATGTGGATGGCAGGACGGTGCTTTGGGCCGGGAACGCCTTACCCGATGCCGAGCTGAAATATGCGGGTAACGGGAACGACCGCGACGCAGTATTGGAGGCCATCGGAGGATCGACACCCACGTCCAGCGTCTCCGGGTACCGGGTGGAGGATGTGACCATGGACGGCTTGGTCAAGTATACCGGATCGAAAAATGATCGGGACCCCATCCTGGTGAACATCGGCGGCACCACACCGACCAACGTGCGTCTCGAGCAGTTGCCGTGAGCCCCGGATCAATGGTGCGGTCGGTTTCGTTCCGACCTGCAGTACAATGAGCATGCGAGCCCGGCGGGGGATATGCTTGAACGCTTCGTGCCCACCCTCACTCCCTCCTGATCACCAACACCGCGTTCAGCTTCTCGCCGGTCTTGATCAACAGTTGCTGGCGTCCGTTGCCGGCGCGCACAAAAGCACTGGCCGTGTTGGGTGACACGCGCCCTTCGTTGTGGGCCACCACCAGAAGAGTGTTTTCGCCGTGTACCAGGTCCAACTTCAGTCGGTGGTGCCGTTTGGTCAATTCGAAGTCGATCAATACCGGAACGCCATTGAGCA
>JBGTAJ010000040.1:0-4098 GCA_041749915.1 Flavobacteriales bacterium | reverse complement strand
TGCACGGTCCTCCCAGCGCATGTTCTCCCACTCCTTGCGGGCCTTCAACGCGGCATTGATCGCCAGCTTCACGTGGCTCTTGTCGCCGTGGTGGCTGTAGCCCAGGATGTGCTTGTGCTGGTGTGGCGGACGCGCGGCACGGCGGTCCTTGGTCTCCACAGCTTTGCCACCGATCCACATCGGCAGCTCGCGCTTCTGCTTCATCATGCGGTCGTACTCGGCCAATACCTGCTCACGCTCCTTGGTGCCGGGGGCGTAGGACTGAACGGTCTCGTTGATGGCGGCGGGGCTGTGGAAGATGGCGTCGGTCATGGGTACGGTTCGTCTGGATGGGGCGCAAAGGTACCGATGCACCTTATGCCGTGTTGGTGACCATGCGCACCCCTGAAGTACGGGGACAGCGCCATCACTTCACGGTCCCGTCCTCCAGGATGTGGAAGGTGCTCTTCAGCAGCGCGGAGTTGGGCACGGAGACCAGCCCTTCCTGTTCGGTGCGGATGAACACGAAGAAGTAGGTGATATCAGTGAGCTCCCCCTCTACCCAATGGTCGCTATCGAAGACCTTGATGCGGTCACCGATCTTCACCGGATGCTGGAAGAAGAGCACCAAGCAGGCCGTGATGTTGGAGAGGATGGACATCTCGGCGAACAGGCCCACGCCCAGCACAGTGACCACCGCGGTGGCAAAAAGCAGGATCTTGCTCTGGTCCATGCCCCAGATGGCGCTGATCACGACGCCGGCGATCAGCAGGAGCAGGAAGTTGAACAGGCGACGGACTTCCTTCTCCTCCTTGGCCTTGAACACCGAGCGCATCAGGGTGGCCCGGATGAGCGAGCGGGACGCCAGGCGGAGGATGCCATAGGCGAGGATACAGAGCCCCGTCTCCAGCAGTTGAGTTTGGTAGGGAGCGAGGTCCATGGCGTGGGGTAATGCTTTGCGTGTTCTCGGTAAGGAGGCAGGAGTGGAGTGATCTTATGAAGGCGACCTCAGAACCGGACCAGCACGCCCCTTTGTTGCAGGTCAATCGGTATCAGAGGTTGCACAGGGTTGGTGCCCAGGTCGATGAGCTTCAGTGCCCGCATCCCCTTCAGTTCCGCAGGTAATGCCTGCAACTGGTTGTTGTTCAGGTACAACTCTTCCAAGTGTTCCATCCGGCCGATGGCGCTGGGCAATTGGCGGATGCCATCGCCGCGCAGCTCAAGGATGCGTAATCGGGGTAGCCGGGACAGGAGTTCCAGGTCGTGCTCCACGTCAAGGGCGGGGTCATCGTTCAGGAGAAGCACTTCCAACGAACGGAGCTTGGTGAATTCATCGGGCAATACCGTGATGGGGTTGCCGCTCAGGTCCAGCATGCGGAGCTTGCTCAGTCCCCCGATACCTGGGGGCAGTGAGCGAATGCCGTCGTTCCGAAGTCGCAGTTCCTCCAGGTTGGTCATCAGCAGGATCTCCGGAGGGAACTCTTCCAGTAGCTTGTCGCTCAGGTCCAACCTAAGCACCTTCGACGGATGCTCAAGAGCCTCTTGGAGCGAACGATAGGTGTGGGGCAGACTGTCCTGCTGTGCAGCGCCATGCAGGCCGAGCACCAAGGTCAAAGTAAAGAGAAGGATGCGCATCGGGCCTGTTGTAGTTGGCTGGTCGTAGAACGGTCTATGGTCACACGCTCGATCAGGCGTGGCTCCCGAGCAATTTCTGCAGCTCGTTGATCCGCGAGGCTTCGGACCTGTTCACGGACCCCGATGCCTTGGCGATCTCCACTGCGGTCCTCAGGATGAGGCTCTTTGTCCAGCCATCGAATCGCCGGGGTTCTTTCCGCTGCTCTTCGGCGAAGCGTGAGTAGGCCGCTTTCGGTGACATCCGTTGTTCGATCGCGTGGTCGAACGTAACGTCGATGTACCGTGCGGATTCGATCCCCAGGTCGTCATAGCTCCGGTCGTCGACCAACCAGTGCTCTTCGACCAAGCGTTTCAGTGTGTCGATCTCGGCCTGTATGATGCTGCGGTCGCAGCCCGCTATGCTGTAGAACAGGTAACCGAGGCTCCGGTAGCGGTCCTCGTAGGTGCCTTCGCGGGGGTCTTGCGTGGTTTCCATGAATGGTTGCATCGTTCATATGTGGTGTTCAGGGATCGGCGATGAATGGACTTCCTTCACTTCGTATGTCAACGTTCGGTTGGGGCCTCGCCTTGGATCAGGAAGGGTGTCGTGCCATCGGTGATGATGACCTTGGAATTGGGCGAGGCGGCAAGGCTCCTGAAGGCCTCGATGCTCTGGTAGCGGATGATGTTCTCGTTCAATCCTTCGGTGAGCACCAACTGTGCATCGCGGATGCCTTCCGCCTCGATCACCCGGCGCTGGGCCTCGCTGCGTTCACGCAGCAGTTCGAACTCCATCTGCTGTGCTTGTTGTTCTGATTCCAGCTTGTCCTCGATCGCCTTGGCCAGGCCTTCGGGCAGCTTGATGCTCTTCATCAGCACGCTCTCGATCACGAACCCGCGCTCGCTGAGCAGGGAGTTCATGTAGTTGGAGATCTCCTGTTCGATGCCGCCGCGCTGGGCACTGTGCATGTCCTTCGCGTAGTAGCGCGCGCAAATGTCGGCCGCCGCGCTCCGGAACACGCTCACGATGACCGCCTGTTCGTAATCCGGGCCGATGGTGCCGATGATCTGCGGCACCTTCTCCGGCACGATCCGATAGAGGATGCTGATCTCGCATTGCACGTTCAGGCCTTCCTTGCTGGGCAGGGTCAGGTCCACCTCGCGGTTCACGGTGCGGATGGGCACCTTCACCACGCGCGTGGTAAAGGGATTCACACCCACCAGTCCGGCGGTGATGATGCGGTCATCGAGCTTGCCGAACCGTTGCTTTACGCCCACCGTGCCTTGACGTACTGTGGTGCAAGAGGTGAAGCTGAGCAGAAGCAGCACTGCCCAAAGGACGACCGCGCTCAAACCTGGGCCTGGGAATCGGGCTGCTGTGGGCGTTCTGCGGGATCTACGGTCAGAAATGTTCCTGTTCATGGTCGTAGTGTGTTTGTTGTTCAATAGGCACAGAAGTAAGTGAGGGCGTCCAAGGCCTTTGCCGACCCCAGGTCCGCGGCGGTGCGCAGGTCGGTGCAACCCGGCTCGGGCTGATAGCGGATGTGGTAGGCGATGCCGCGGTTGTACCAGGCCGATGCGTGGTCGGCATCCAGTCCAATGGCACGGTCGAAGCAGGTGATCGCATCGTCGATCTCGCCATAGAGGAGGTGAAGTGACCCCTTGAGCGTCCAGGCGGAGGGGTCATCGGGGTGGTCCCGCAGGCCGCGTTCCACATCAGCGAAGGCACCGGCATGATCGCCCAGGTATTTGCGCACCACGGAACGGTTGTACTGCGCCTCGAGGTAGTCCGGCGCCAGTTCCAAGGCGCGGTCGTAGTCGGCCGCCGCTCCGCCCAGGTCACCGTCCCGCTTGCGGATCAAGGCCCGTTGGAAGTAGACATGCGCCTTGTCCTGGGAGAGTTCCAGGGCCCGCTCGGTGTTCAACCGTGCATCCTCCTCGTTGCCCATTCGACTGTGCACCAGGCCCCGATTGTACCAGGCCAGATCGCAGGCAGGGTCCAGTTCGATGGCCCGGTCGAAGGCCGCGAGCGCATCCGGCCAACGCTCGGCCCGCATATGCGCCACCCCCTCCAGGTCATGCGCCAGTGCCAGGCCGGGCGCCTCCTTCCGTGCGGATCCAAAGGCTTCCAGCGCACCGGCGATATCGTTCATGGCGAGCAACGCGATACCGCGTTTGAGGTGGAGCAAAGGGTCCAGCGGCTCGTGCACCAGCAGCGAGTCGATCTCCACCAAGGCATCCGCCGCGCGCCCCATGATCAGCAGGGCATCCGCCCGGCCTTCGCGCAGTCTGTCGTCGTAGGGCCTCAAGGCCACGGCCTGGTCCCATTCCCCCAGGAAACCCTTGCTGTCGTTCATCAACAACTTCACCTTGGCGCGCCGGTCGAAGATGTGCTCGCTGTATGGGTTCAGTTCCAGCGCTCGGTCCAGGTCGGCCATGGCCTGGGTGTACTGACCCAAGCGGCTGAGCAATGCAGCCCGCTTCATGTACGCATCCGCAAAACCC
>JBGTAJ010000039.1:0-4278 GCA_041749915.1 Flavobacteriales bacterium | reverse complement strand
CGGCCCATGTACTCACGTTGCACCCCGCGCTCATGCAGGTAGGCCTCGGCCATCTGGATGTCCGGATACGCATCCACATCCAGGGGCAGCTCTCCGCGCTGTGCCATGCGCATGAAGGTGTTGCAGATATCGGCCGTGGCGCGTCCCTCCTGCGCGGTGGTGAACCCGAAGCTGGTGTAGGCCGCAATGCCTGCGCGCACGATGGCCTCGTTGCCCGCGCTGTCCACCTGGCCCAGCACGCTGAACAGAGGCAGGAACATGGCGGTCTCCTCCAGCACGCCATCGGGCTCGTTGGTGCCGGCCTTTCGGCGGATCACGCCACCGGCGGGGTCCTTGCTGTCCTTGGTGTAGCCCACACGTTGCAGCCCCAGGCTGTTCACGGCGGCCAGGTGCCCGCTCTGGTGGATCAGGATCACGGGCAGTTCGGTGCTGATGCGGTCCAGGTCCTGGGCCGTGGGGTGTCGGCGCTCCTTCAGCTGCGCATCATCGTAGCCGAAGCCCATGATCCAACCGCCCTTCTGCACCACCAGCTCGTTGGCCTTCCACCAGTCGGTGGTGATGCGCACCAGGGCATCGATGTCGGTGCCCTCGCCATCGGGCGGTGGCAGCAGGTTGGCGCTCAGCGCCTGGACCCCGGCGTTGAAGAGGTGCCCGTGCGCATCGATGAAGCCGGGCAGCAGGGTCTTTCCCTGCAGGTCCACCACGATGGCCTTAGGGTACTTCGCCAGGGCATCGGCCTTGGGGCCTGCGTAGGTGATGGTGCCACCGCCTGTCACCAGCGCCTCCACATACTGGGCGCTGTCGCCCTCCATGGTGAGGATGTCGCCGCCGTGGTAGAGGGTGGTGGCCGTGGTGTCGGCCGGCGTGTCGTTCGCTGTGCCGTCGCCCCTTCCGCCGCAGGCGGTGAGCAGCAGCAGCGTGGGCAGTGCCCAGTGCATGATCAAATTCCGGGTGGTGGTGTGCATGGTGCCTCGGGTTGAACAGGTGCGTGTCGGGCGCATCCGCTACGGTCGATCGCCCCTAAGGACAAAGTTGGAAATTCGGCGCGTTGGTCCACCGGTCTCCTGGCCGCTTGCCACTTGCCACTGGCTGCTGGCTACTGGCCGATCGTCATGGCATACGCCGTTGATACTTGTGACTTGACCCTTGTTACTTGACCCTTCTGCTGGCTGCTTGCCACTGGCTTCTGGCTGCTGGGCTCCTGCGCCGGCGCGCCGATCGTCATGGCATCCGCCCTTGATACTTGATACACATTTTACATTTTCACAGGTCGACCCAGTGGGTCGACCTGCCTACCGGCAGGCAGGCGCTACGGTGCCTTGGGCCGGGTATTGCAGATGCGGCCCTCGTCCCTTGTGACTTGATACTTGTGACTTGATACTTGTGACTTGCTCCTGCCCCTTGCCCTACCGGCTGAAGCCCACCAGGCGGATGCGGCGCTCATCCACCAGCACGAATCGCCCGCGGCGGTCGGTGCCGGCCAGGACCTTGTCGAACTCCGGGCGCAGGTCGGCGGGTACCTCCAGGTCGATCTCCTCGAAGTAGCGGAAGGTGCTGTCGTTGATCGCCTCGAAGGTGCTGGTCTGCTCCCCGGGCCCCAGGTACAGGTCCTTCTGCAGGGCCAGCTCGAACTCCAGGTCCGCCGCTGCGGGCTCGTCCTTCAACACAGCGATCAAGGTGTACTCCGTGTCCGATCCATCCTGCGGAGGGGCTGCCAGCTTGTGTGCCCGCACCTTCAGGGTGTAGCGGTGGCCCCAGGTGAACTGGAAGCCCGTGATGTGTTCCGGTCCCGGCACATCGGTCTTGATCACCAAGCTCTTGAAGAAGGCCCCGTAGCTCAGCGCCTTGTAGGGTTCCACCTGCACGGTGATGGTGCGGGTCTGGGCCTGTGCTGATGCGCACAGCAGGACGAAGAGGAGCGGGATGATGCGGTCCATGGGTGGAACAAGGTAGGGGGATCGATCAAGACGAGGTCGTGATCATGGCCCAGTGAACCGTGGCTCATGCGCCTTGCGACCTTGCTCCTGTGTTCAGGGCCTTGCCCGCTTGCCTCTTGTCGCCTGTCCCTGGCTTTCCGCCGTTCCCTACATCAGGAACCCGTTCTCTGGCTGCACCGGTCCGGGGATGTCGCGGTCGTTGATCATCTCGCGCAGGTCGATCTCGATACCGCGGGCGATCGCGGTGATTGGCACATCGTTGTAGGTGCCCTCGAAGGGGTTCTCGGAATAGTCGCCGATCATCTCCATGAGGAAGAAGACCCAGATGACCAGGGCGCTGAGGAAGGGCGAGAGCCAGTAGGTCCAGCCGGAGCCGTGGGGGAAGACCTCCACCATGGAGAGGGGCACGAATGCGGCGAAGACCAGGGTGAGCCAGAGGGCGGTGCTGGCGTACTGGCGGGGGAAGGGGAAATTCTTGATGCGCTCGGCACGTCCCTGTTCGGCCATCAGCTCCACCAGGTGGCGGTTCAGGTCCATGTGGCGGAAATCCTCCATGTAGCCCGCATCGCGCAACTGCTGCAGCCGCAGGCTCTGGGTGTGCAGCAGGTGCACGGCCATGTTGCTCTTGGTGCGCACCACGGCCCGTTCCGCGGGTGCCAGGAACTGTTCCATCTCAGCCGTGCAGAGCGCTCCGGGGCGTTCATTGATCCCGGGCATGGCGCCGTTCCGGACCGCCTCCCGGTCATGCTCCCAGCTGCGGTGTGTGCGCAACTGATGGCGCAGGGCGGTGAGCCAGGCGATGTGGCGGTAGATCAGTTCGCGGTGCACGGCCGGGGCATCCGGGCCTTGGATGTAGGCCACCGTGGAAGCGCCGAAGCTGCGGCTGCTGTTCACCATGCCACCCCAGATCTTGCGCGCCTCCCACGTGCGGTCGTACGAGCTGTTGTTCTTGAAGCCGAGGTAGAAGGCCACCGCGATGCCGATGACGCTCACGGGCTGCCAGGGCACGGAGAAGTTCGGTGCCAGGAAGTGGATGGCCACGTTCACGGCGAGCGCGTAGGCCAGGCCAAGCAGAAAGGGCTTCTTCGACCAATTGGCGGTCATGGCGAAGCCGTAGTTGCGCTGGATGTACATGGCGGGAAAATTACGGTCTTGCAGGCAGCGCTTTTGGGGCTGCTGGCCTCTGTACTGGCTACTGGCCTCTGGCTACTGGCTGCTGGCCGCGGGCCGCCGGCTCCGCGTATGTCGCCAGGTGGCATAGGCGATGAAGGGCACGCCGATGATGGTGGGGGCCAGGAAGTGGGGCCAGCCCACGTCGAGGTGGCGCATCAGGGTGAGCAGGAAGGCGGTGGTGGTGGCGATGTAGGTGCCCAGCATCATGCCGATGTGGCGCCGCAGCCAGGAGAGGGGTGGCAGGGCCTGTCCCCGCAGTGCACGCACGAAGAGGCGTAGGTCGGCGAGGGCGAGCAGGGTGCTGATACCGCCGAACACCAGCAGGACGATGTTGCCGGTGGCGAGCATGGCCAGCCCGTTGAACCCCCCCAAGGCGAGCCCTGCCCAGTCCTGCACGGCCGGCCGCAGCGCTTTGTTGCGGATGGAGCGCCGACCGGCGTGCACCTGGTACAGCGCGAAGAGGCCGATGTGCAGCAGGAAACGACCACCCTTGAGGGCCGAGAGCAGCACAGCGCTCACTGCCACGGCCACCATGGCGTGGTGGAAGAGGGTGCCGCTTCGGGCGTGGAGCTTGCGGCCTTTGGGCAGCACGATGGCGAGCAGGCCGCTGAGCAGGGCGATGAAGCCTGCGGCGACGTGCAGGGAAAGCAGGGTGCGGAAGAGGGTGTCCATGGGGGCGGTGATGGGTGTTGGCCGCGAAAGTGGCGGGGCACCGTGGGCGCCTGCAAGCACGGCGGGGCCATCGGCAAGGACGGGGGCCAATGGCAAGGGCGCAGGGGTGAACGGCAGGCCCTCAGGGGCGTGCGGCAAGGCGGGCGCGCACCGTGGCGGTGAGTTGCCGCGACACGGGGATGGGCTCGTCCACCCCGCTCAGGTGCAGGCGCAGACCCTGGGCGTTGCCGCTCACGCGTTGCACCTTGTGCAGGTCCACCAGGTGGCTCTTGTGGCAGCGCAGGAAACGGTCGCCTTGTGGCTCCAGGGCCTCGGCTATGGCCTTCAGGCTGCCGCGCAGCACGGTGCGGCGGGGCTGCCCGGCGTGCAGGTGGAACACGTCCACGTAATTGTCCGCTGTCCGCAGGAAGAGCAGGTCATCCGGCCCCAGGTGCAGTGCTTCGGCGCCCTCGGTAGGCAGGGTGAGGCCGGGCGGTGGCGGTGCAGGTTCCTGCAC
>JBGTAJ010000038.1:0-18107 GCA_041749915.1 Flavobacteriales bacterium | reverse complement strand
CGCCTTGCCCTGGCCGCCATGGTGTCCAGCATCTGTGCGGCGGTGGTGGCCGTGGTCCTGGGCGGGCTCGCGACCCTGCTCGGAAAACCCGGTGGTGCCTGGGCACTGATGGCCGCCCGGGTGACCCTGCCGATCACGGGGCTGTGGTGCATGGCAGCCGTGTTCGTCCTCCCACCCCGCTCCATCCGCTTTTCGAAGGACGGTGCCGTGCTCACCGAGCGGACCTCCCTCTTCGGGCAGCTTTCGTTGCCGGGCAGGGCCCATGTCCGCACCATCGCGTGGAACGATATGGTCAGCGTGGTCCCGGTGGAAAGTGCGACAGGGACGGCCTTTCAGATCAACCTTCGGGATGGATACCAGGTGCAGGTCGATCTCCCGGAACGGGATGACGCTGCAGCTTCTGCGTCCCCATCTCCCGACCTCCTGACCTTGATCAACGAAGCGCGAAGCACTGCACCGGCACACTGAAAAGGCTCCTTGACCCGACCGGATGTACCACGTGACCACCATCCCCCTGAGCGCCACCTACCCCTTGCGGCTGCTGGTGTTGCGCCCCGGTGGCACCGTGGAGGACTGTCACTTCGCCAGCGACGGTATCCCCGGAACGTTCCACATGGCCGCCCTGCACGATGACGTTCCGGTCTCGGTGGGTTCCTTCACACCCGAGGCGCATCCCGACCTGGATGGAGAACGACCGTATCGCCTGCGGGGCATGGCCTCACATCCGGCCCACCAAGGCAGCGGTACAGGCACGGCGCTGCTGCGCGCATCGATGGAACACCTGGGTGCGCTGGGTTGCGACCGCCTTTGGTGCAACGCCCGCATCAAGGCCGTACCGTTCTACGAGCGCAACGGCTTTGTCATCCATGGCGGTCCTTTCGAGATCGCCGGGATCGGCACCCACTACCTGATGCACCGCGCCCTGCACGTGGGCGATTGAACCAGCGCCATGCCACGCAGCGATCGGTGGATCCTCCTCGCGCTGGTGCTCCTGGCGCTGGTCCTGCGCGGGTCGTGGCTGGGCTTGGAAGAACTGGCCCATGACGAACCCTTCACGGTGGTGATGGCGCACCGTTCGCTCCCGGACCTGTTCAGCCAGCTCGCCAACGAGAACAACCCTCCCCTGCATTTCCTGCTCATGCACGGCTGGGTGCGACTGGTGCCCTTGGACGAAGCCTGGCTTCGATTGCCCTCTGCCGTGTTGGGAGCCCTGGCCGTCTGGCCGCTTTTCCTGCTGGGCCGTGCTTTCGGCGGAACACGCGTGGCCATCACCGCAGTGCTGCTCTTCCTCTTCAGTAATTATCACCAAGGTCTGGCGCACGAGGTCCGCAGCTACAGCCTGTTCACCCTGCTCACCTGCAGCGTGCTTTGGGTCCTGTGGATGGCCGCTCAGGGTCGTCACCGGGCCTGGATAGGTCTGTGGCTATTGAACACCTTGTTGCTCTACACCCACTTTCTCGGTTGGGCGGTGGTGGGTCTGCAGGTGCTTCTGGTGTTGTTCCCCGCGTTCCGCGAAGCACGCAGACCCTTGGCGGGCGGGCTGCTGGGAGCTCTGCTGCTGTTCGCACCCTACGGCGCGATCTTCCTGCACCGTGTGGGAAGTACTGTTTCGCAGGGCACCTGGCTCACCGCCCCCGATCCCGAGGAGCTCTACAACATGGTCTGGCGCTGGAGCAATGCCCCCGTCCTGGCGGTGTGCTTTCTCGGGGTCATCGGCTGGGGACTGGCGCGGCGAAGGGCAGCTGACCCGGGCGTGCAGCTTGGGCTGGTCTGGGCCTTTCTCCCCTTGTTCGCGCTGTTCGCGGCCTGCTTCATCACACCCGTTTTCCTGGACCGCTACCTGGCCTTTGCCGCACCGGGGTTCGCCCTGCTGACCGCACTTTCCCTGGCAGAGCTGGTGAAGGCGCCCCGCTTCGCCGTGGTCCCGATGATCCTCGGCGTTCTCGGCATGGCCTTCACTTTCACACCTTGGAAGGGCCATGGTCTGCACCCCGCAGCGGTGGTGGCCAGGGCTGAGGAATGGCGCGGCGACGACCCGGTGATCATCCAACCCTCGTGGTACCGGAACACCTATGCCTGGCACCTGGACCGGGAGCTCGTGCGGGAACCAGCCCTGCTCGATGCCCGCCTGCGGGAACGCGGCATCTTCCCCAGCGACCGCATGGATGCGCAGCTTCCACGACCGGAGGACCATGCAACGATGGTGCGCGTGGACGCCTGGTCGGAGCTCACCGATCCCGCGGGTACGCTGAGCGCCGCACTGATTCAGGCCTATCCCCATGTGGAGGTGGAAGAGGTCGATCGCAAGGTGATGGTGGAGCGTTACACGCGCTGACCAGACCTCAACTGTTCATCACGGACCTGAACCGTCCATGGATCCCCTGTGCGATGGATCGGACAGGCAGCCAACTTTACACGACCGTTCACCAAACCAACAACGGAACATGTCCACCTCGATCCAGCGTCCGCTCTTCGCCACTGCGATGATCGCGGGCCTTTCCCTGCTCACCGCCTGCGGTGGTGATGAACCAACGGGTAGTGCCTCAGCACCGGCGGTCCCACCACCCACCATTGCGATGGAGGATTTCTTCAAGAACCCCGAGAAGGCCAGCTTCCGCATCAGCCCGGACGGGCAGTACGTGAGCTACCGCGCGCCGTGGAAGAACCGCATGAACATCTTCGTACAGAAAGTGGGTAGCGAAGAAGTCGTTCAGGTTACCGCCGACACCATCCGCGATGTGGGTGGCTACTTCTGGAAGGGCGACCGCATCCTCTACAGCCGCGACATCAATGGCGACGAGAACTTCATCGTGTTCAGCGCCAGCATCGATGGGAAGGACGTGAAAGCCTT
This sequence comes from Flavobacteriales bacterium, assembly GCA_041749915.1. Lineage (GTDB taxonomy): Bacteria > Bacteroidota > Bacteroidia > Flavobacteriales_F > PHOS-HE28 > PHOS-HE28. The sequence goes on along the minus strand of JBGTAJ010000038.1, from coordinate 15,256 downwards.
GACACCCGAGAAAGGCGTGCGTGCTGGCGTATTGGACGACCTGGACAAAGTGGCCGGCATGGAGCAGAGCGTGATGGTGCAGATGAACGAGCGCAATCCCCAGGTGTTCGACCCGTACTTGGTGAACATCGTGACCGGTGAGCGCAAAGCCATGTACGACAACAGCAAGGAGAACTACGAAGGTTGGATCACCGACCACAACGGCGTGATCCGCATGGCCACGAAGACCGATGGCGTGAACACCAACATCTACTACCGCGCCAACGAGAAGGAACCATTCACCCTGTACATGACCACCGGTTTCAAGGACCAGTGGGCACCGCAGATGTTCACCTTCGACAACACGAACCTTTACGTGAACCACAACCTGAACGGCCGCGACAAAAGCGCCATCGTGGAGTGGGACCTCGAGGGTAAGAAGGAGATCAAAGTGATCGCCGAGAACAAGGATTACGATATGGAAGGTGTGAGCTACAGCAAGAAGCGCAAGGTGCTCACCATGGCCACTTGGACCGGCGCGAAGAGCGAGCGCATGTTCCTCGACAAGGAGACGGAGGCCATGTACGGCAAACTCGCACCCAAATTCGATGGGCTGGAATACTGGTTCTACGGCGAGGACGATACCGAGACCAAATTCCTGGTATGGGCCGGCAGCGACCGCGACCCAGGCACCTACTACAGCTATGATAGCACAACGGACGAGTTGAAGGAACTCGCCAAACTGCGCCCTTGGATCGATCCGAGCCAAATGGCCGTGATGGAGCCCATCAGCTACACCAGCCGGGATGGCTTGACCATCCATGGTTACCTCACCCTGCCTGTCGGTCGTGAAGCCAAGGATCTTCCCTTGGTGGTGAACCCGCACGGCGGACCGTGGGCACGCGACGGTTGGGGTTTCAACCCTGAAGTGCAACTGCTGGCCAACCGCGGCTTTGCGGTGTTGCAGATGAACTTCCGTGGAAGCACCGGCTACGGCCGTGAATTCTGGACGGCAAGCTTCAAGCAGTGGGGCAAGACCATGCAGAACGACATCACCGATGGTGTGGAATGGCTCACGAAGAGCGGCAAGGTGGATCCCAAGCGCGTGGCCATCTACGGTGCCAGCTACGGTGGATACGCCACCTTGGCGGGTATCGCCTTCACCCCGGACCTATACGCCGCCGCGGTGGACTACGTGGGCGTGAGCGACCTGTTCACCTTCCAACGTACGGTGCCGCCATACTGGGCGCCGTTCAAGGACATGATGTACGAAATGGTGGGCGATCCCGTGAAGGACAGCCTCCTCTTGCATGAAGCCTCCCCTGCGCGCCACGCGGACAAGATCAAGGCACCGCTCTTCATCGCACAAGGCGCCAACGACCCGCGCGTGGTGAAGGCCGAAAGCGACCAGATGGTAGCCGCCCTGAAGGCCCAAGGCGTGGAAGTGGAATACATGGTGAAGGACGACGAGGGCCACGGTTTCCGTAATGAGGAGAACCGCTTCGAGTTCTATGCGGCCATGGAAAAGTTCTTGGACCAGCACATCGGCAGCGGCTACACGGCCAAGGCGAAGATGTAAGGGTTAGTGACACGGTTGAACAGGCACGGCGATCCCCGGATCACCGTGCCTGTTCTTTTTATGCCCCCACAGGCACCAGATGACCCTGATCTAACGTCCCGTTGAAGGTGGGTTCACCTCAGCATCCCCCGAATACGCATCCATCTGACAGCCGCGGTAAGAGGACCTGATCGACCGCACAATTACCTTTCCCGTATTGTTCCCCTATGCAGATGCCCATTCCAGCCCTCCGTTCGCTGTCCCTGGTGGTCCTCCTTTCGTTGGTCCAAGGCCTGCATTCCCAGGTGGTGGTCAACGAGGCCTGCGCCTCCAACCTCAACGGCTACGCGGACAACTACGGTGAGTTCGAGGACTGGTTCGAGCTGTACAACACGACCGCTGCCGCAGTGGACATCAGCGGCTGGTGGGTGAGCAACCGCTCCGGCAATCCGCTGAAGTGGCAGGTACCCGCCGGCACGGTGATCCCTGCCAACGGCCTCCGGGTGTTCATCTGCAGTAAACGGGACGAGGTCGTCGGCGGCTTCATCCATACGAACTTCAACCTGAACCAGACCGAGGAGGACCATGTGCTGCTGAGCAACGCGGCGGGCAATGTGGTGGATGACTTCGAGTTCAGCATCGACCTGCGCACCATGGTGGGCCACTCCCGCGGACGAACGACCAACGGTGCCGCCACCTGGAGCCTCTTCACCACCCCCACGCCCGGGGCGGCCAACGCCGGGGCCTCCGCCGACTATGTGAACACCCCTGACCTTTCACCGGCGGCCGGTTTTTATGGCGGTGCCCAGAGCGTGACGATGACGGGTCCTGCCGGAGCGACCATCCGCTACACGCTGGACGGTTCCGAACCCACGGCCGCCTCCACGGTCTACGGCGGTCCGGTGAACGTGGGCGCGACCACCGTGGTTCGCGCCGCCTGCTTCAGCGGCACGGGTGCGCCCACCAGCTTCGTGGCCACCAACACCTACTTCATCAATAACAACCACACGGTCGCCGTGCTCAGCATTTCTGGCGGTGAGCTGGATGACCTGCTGGGCGGCAACGGTGGCATCCAGCCCTTCGGGCACATGGAGTACTTCGGTCCGGACGGCGAACTGCGGGACGAGGCCGTGGGTGAGTTCAACGAGCACGGGCAGGACAGCTGGGCCTATGCACAGCGGGGCTTTGACTACATCGCCAGGGACCAGACGGGGTACAACGATGCCATCCGCTACCCCGTGTTCCGCACCAAGGACCGTGAAAAGTACCAGCGCCTGATCATCAAGGCCTCAGCCGGTGACAACTTCAACTTCGGCCCAGGCCAGCCCGCGCACATCAGGGATGCCTACGTGCAGGCGCTGAGCCAGACCGGCGGTCTTGCCGTGGACGAGCGCAGCTACGAGCCTGCCGTGCTTTACGTGAACGGCCAGTACTGGGGGGTCTACGACATCCGCGAGAAGGTGGACGACCATGATTTCACCCGCTATTACTACGACCAGGACGAGTTCAACGTGCAGATGCTGAAGACCTGGGGGGGCACCTGGAGCGAATATGGCGGCGCACAGGCCCAGAACGATTGGGATGCGCTGCGGAACTACATCAACAACAACGACATGGGAGACCCCACGGCCTTCGCCTACGTCGATGAGCAGTACAACTGGCACAGCTTGGTGGACTACTTCTGCCTGAACAGCTACACCGTCTGTGCCGACTGGCTGAACTGGAACACGGCCTGGTGGCGCGGCCGGAACCCGGACGGTGACAAGAAGAAGTGGCGCTACCTGCTCTGGGACATGGATGCCACCTTCGGTCACTACACCAATTTCACAGGTATCCCGGACCAGACGGCAACGGCGGACCCCTGCGATGCCGAGGAGCTGAACGACCCGGGAGGACAGGGTCACACCATCATCCTCCAGAAGCTCATCACGGAGAACGAGATGGTGCACGACTACTACGTGAACCGGTACATCGACCTGGGCAACACGCTGTTCAGCTGCGACCACATGCTCCCCTTCCTGGACAGTCTGGTGGCGCTGATCGCACCGGAGATGCCCGGGCAGGTTGCGCGCTGGGGTGGTTCCATGGCCGAATGGGAGGCCAATGTGCTGGTGCTACGCCAGTTCATCGAGGATCGCTGCGTGCAAGTTCAGGATGGGATGATCGATTGTTATGATCTGGAGGGGCCTTATGACGTGGTGTTCAATGTGGACCCGCCCCTGAGCGGTGCCATCCAGATCAACTCCATCGCCCCGGAGACCTACCCGTTCAGCGGACTTTACTATGGTGGGATCAACACCACGCTGGCGCCACTGCCGGCAGATGGCTGGGTCTTCAGCCACTGGGAGGTCTTCAGCACCAATACGATGCTGCCTTCACTGACCGATTCGTTGGTGACCATCGACTTCCTCACCGCGGACAGCGTGGTGGCCCACTTTGAACCACCGACCCGCTACGACATCCTGCTTGACGTGGAGCCACGCGGCGGCGGAAGCATCACCATCGATGGCAACACCTACACCAGCTTCCCCGTGATGATCACGGTGCCCGAAGGGGTGGACCTGCCGTTCACGGTGACCCCTGCCTTGTACTTCGACTTCCAGCACTGGTGGGTGAAGAACACGCCCTACCTGCCAGCGGACAGTTCGCTGGTAACCCTTACCGCACAATGGTGGACCACCGATACCATCATCGCCTACTTGAAGCCACAGGACCATGTGTTCTTCGCGCCCAACGCCTTCACGCCGAACGGTGACGGATACAACGATGTGTTCAACCCGGCCGTGAACGTGGTGGACATCGAGACCTATGATCTCACCATCTTCGACCGTTGGGGAGGTGTGGTGTGGCAGGCCAGCGGTCCGTTCAACCCGGGTTGGGATGGTCGTTCAGCTTCGGGCGAAGTGCCTCCGGGTGTCTACGCATACCGGGCCTACATGGTCGATGCGATCAAGAGAGAGCCGATCGAACTGTTCGGTCACGTGACCTTGGTCCGATAAGTGGCTTTGTCACTGTTTCGTCACGATTGTTTAGACTTTCGTCGAAATATCTGAACAAAACTTTCCGGGGGCTGTTCTGGGTGTGTTGTTGAACACAAACCTTAGAACAACAAGACCATGAACCGGAAACTCTTCTCTGTCCTCTTAACAGCAGGCATGCTGACCAGCTACCAAGCCTGGTCCCAGGCCCGCGTGCAGATCATCCACAACAGCGCCGATGCGGCCGCTGCCGTGGTCGACGTGTACATTAACGGTGGTGCCGAACCCGCCATCAACGACTTCGCCTTCCGCACCGCCACCCCCTTCATCGACCTGCCCGCAGGCGTTGATCTGGAGATCGGCATCGCACCAGGCAACAGCACCGGCCCCCAGGACATCATCCCGGGCCTGACCTTCACCTACAACCTGGCCGATGGCGAGACCTACGTGATCGTGGCCAACGGTATCGTGAGCCCCACGGGTTACAACCCCGCACCAGCCTTCGGTCTGGACGTGTTCGCACCCGGTCGTGAGGCCGCCAGCGTCTCGGGCAACACCGACATCCTGGTGATCCATGGCAGCACCGATGCCCCCACCGTGCAGGTGGCAGAGACCGCAGTGCTCGGTGGCGCCGTGGTGGTGCCCGCCTTCAGCTTCGGTGAATTCACCGCCGATTACCTGGAAGTCCCTGCAGTGAACCTGACCCTGGAGGTGCAGTTGCCCGACGGCACGCCCGTGGTGGCCTACGACGCTCCTCTTGCCGACCTCGGATTGGCTGACGCCGCTCTGGTGGCCGTGGCCTCCGGTTTCCTCAACCCTGCCAACAACAGCGACGGTCCTGCCTTCGGTGTATGGGTGGCCCTGCCCAGCGGCGGTGACCTGATCCCCCTGCCCCTCGCCACCGAGCCCAGCGCTCGCGTGCAGGTGATCCACAACAGCGCCGATGCAGCAGCTGCCGTGGTCGACGTGTACATCAACGGTGGTGCTGAACCCGCCATCAACGACTTCGCCTTCCGCACCGCCACCCCCTTCATCGACCTGCCAGCAGGCGTGGACCTGGAGATCGGCATCGCACCAGGCAACAGCACCGGTCCCCAGGACATCATCCCGGGCCTGACCTTCACCTACAACCTGGCCGATGGCGAGACCTACGTGATCGTGGCCAATGGTATCGTTAGCGCCACCGGCTACACCCCCGCCATTCCCTTCGACCTGTATGTGCAGGCAGCTGCGCGTGAAAGCGCCACCAGCGGTGACGGCAACACCGATATCCTCGTGTTCCATGGCGCCACCGATGCTCCCACCGTGGATGTGGCCGAGACCGCCGTACTGGCCGGTGCCACCATCGTGGACGACCTGTCCTACGGAGAGTTCCAGGGTTACCTCGAAGTACCCACGCTGGACTTCACCCTGCAGGTGCAGACCGCCGATGGCACGCCCCTGCTGAACTACCTCGCACCCCTGCAGACCCTGGGTCTGGAGAACACCGCCCTCACCGTACTGGCGAGCGGTTTCCTGAGCACGGCGACGAACAGCAACGGCCCCGGCTTCGGCCTGTGGGTGGCGCTGCCTTCCGGTGGTGACCTGGTCCCCCTGCCTATCACCACGGGTGTGACAGAGCAGGACCTCATCACTTCGGTGTCCGCATGGCCGAACCCTGCCACCGAGCAACTGTTCATCGACCTCCAGACCGTGGAGAGCCTTCAGGCCGATGTGCGTCTGCTGGACCTGATGGGCCGCGATGTGCGCAGCCTGAGCGCCAGCTCACTGGCCGCTGGTGACAGCCGCCTGACGTTGGATGTGAGCGACCTCAGCGCAGGCAGCTACATCCTCGCCATCCAGGGTCAGCGCACCAACCGCACCCTGCCCGTACAGATCGTTCGCTAAGCGAAAAGGACCAAGCTGGAAGCCGCTCCCCTCGGGGGGGCGGCTTCCTTGCTTCGGGCCGTGAACACAACGGGGACACGAACGTTATAAGAGGTCTACACGCCAACAAAAGAGGTTTACTTTCGCCAGCTCATGGGGCCCTTTCTATCGCATTTCCAGATCCGCGACCTGGAGGAGTTCTCCGGCGTCAAGGCCCACACCATCCGCATCTGGGAGAAGCGCTATGGCCTCCTGGAACCCGAGCGTTCGGACACGAACATCCGGCACTATGGGATGAACGAACTGAAGACCATCCTGAACGTCTCCTACCTCAACCAGCACGGTCTGAAGATCTCCATCATCGCGGCGATGACGCCCGAGGAGCGCGAGCGTAAAGTGCAGGAACTGGCGGGCCAGCACGGGACGGGCGGCGATGTGCTGAACACCTTGAAGCTGGCCATGCTCAGTTTTGATGAGGAACTGTTCGAACGCACGTCCACATCCTACGAACAGAAGCACGGGTTCCGCTCCTTGGTGGAGTCCATCTTCGTGCCCCTGCTCGAGACCATCGGCGTGCTGTGGCAGACCAATGCCATCTGCCCGGCCCAGGAGCATTTCGTGAGCAACATCATCCGCCACAAGCTCATCGTGGCCACCCATGCACTGCCACCGGCCGCCTCAACGAAGCAGGCCACGCATGTGCTGTACCTGCCCTTGGACGAGATCCATGAACTGGGCCTGTTGTACCTGAACCATGTCCTGCGGAACAAGGGTGAACGCACCATCTACCTGGGCCAGAGCGTTCCCATGGAGGACCTGAGGCAGGTGGCTTCCCTGCACCAGGGACCCTTGGTGTTCGTGACGGTGTTGATGGCCAATCCGGCACCGGCCGATGTGCCCGACCACTTGCAGAAATTGCGGGCGCTGATCCCTGATGAGCGGGTCACCTTTTGGATCACCGGCAGCCAGTTGGCACGGGTGGAGGCCATGGACACTCCTCCCGGCATGTTCCTCTTCCCCAGCATGCGCGGTGTGATCGCCGCCATGGACGCAGCGGCGGAGGCGGCCTAGGGCAGCACCTTACCTGGGTTCATGATCCCCTGCGGATCGAAGGCCGTCTTGATGGCGCGCATGATGGACAGCTGGTCCGCGTTGAAGGCGATGTCCATGTAGTCCTTCTGCACCAGTCCGATGCCATGCTCCCCGCTGAGGGTACCTCCCAGTGAGACGACAAGCTCGAAGATCTCGCGGATGGCCAGTGGCAGTCCGTTGTTCCAGAAGGCGTCCGACAGGTCCCCCTTGATGATGTTGACGTGCAGGTTGCCATCGCCGGCATGGCCATAGCACACGGTATTGAAGCCGTAGCTCTCACCGATCTCCTTCACCCCCTGGAGAAGGCGGGGCAGTTCGAAGCGGGGCACCACGGTATCCTCCTCCTTGTAGACGCTGTGCGCCTTCACGCTCACGGGCACGCTGCGACGCAGGCGCCAGAGGGCATCCTTCTCGGCGCTGTTCTCGGCGAAGAGCACCTCACCGGCGCCATGCGCTTCCACCACACCCAGGATCGTCTCACAGTCCTGCATCAGCACATCGTCGTGGTTGCCGTCCACTTCCAACAGCAGGTAGGCCTCGGGGTCGGTGGACAGCTGCGCGGGCAATCCATCGGTGAAGCGCATGGTCCAGGCAATGGCATCGCGCTCCATGAACTCCAGTGCGCTTGGGATGATGCCCGCACGGAAGACGGCGCTCACGGCTTCGCAGGCCTTGATGGCACTCGCAAAAGGCACGAGCATGAGCCGTGTCGCCTTAGGTAGAGGGACGAGACGGAGCACCGCCTTGGTGATGATACCGAGGGTGCCTTCGCTGCCCACCAGCAGCCGCGTGAGGTCATAGCCGGTGGAGTTCTTCAGGGTGTTGGCACCGGTCCAGATCACGGCGCCATTGGGGAGCACCACTTCCAGGTTCAACACGAAATCGCGGGTCACGCCGTACTTCACGGCACGCGGGCCTCCGGCATTCTCAGCCAGGTTGCCGCCGATGGTGCAGCTGCCCTTGCTCGATGGATCGGGAGGATAATACAGGCCCTTCGCCGCCACCGCATCCTGCAGCACCTGGGTGATGACGCCGGGTTCCACGGTCACCTGCAGGTTGCGTTCATCGATGTCCACGATACGGTCCATGCGGTCCAGTGCGAGCCCCACGCCACCGTGGATGCAGAGGGCACCTCCACTGAGCCCGGTGCGGCCACCGATGGGCGTCACCGGGATGTGGTGCTGTGCGCAGAGCTTCACCACGGCGCTCACCTCGGCGGTGTTCCGGGCGCGCACCACCACTTCGGGTGGATGGTTCAGGTCCTCGGTCTCGTCGTGTCCGTAGTCCCTGCGCTGCTCCTCGGAGGTCCACACATCGCCCTGTGGTACGGCTGCCCGCAGGGCGATCAGGAACTGCTCATTCACCGGTTGATGGACCATGGCACGAAGATAAACCGGTGTTGTCACCACCTTTGTTCAGGTCCAATGCCCAGCCTGACCGTTGGACCGGACGCGCCCATGAGCACTCAGCACGCTGATCCACATAGCCTGAAGTACAAGGTCCATCGGGTGATCTTCAATTCCGACACGCCCGCCGGGCGTCGCTTCGATGTGGCACTGCTCTATGTCATTCTACTGAGCGTAGCGCTGGTCATGCTGGAAAGTGTGCAGGAGGTGGAGGCCGAATGGGGCAACTGGCTGCGCGGGGCGGAATGGGTCATCACCGGTCTGTTCAGCATCGAGTACCTGGTGCGGATCTGGTGCTCACCGCAGCCCATGCGCTACGTCACCGGGTTCTATGGCATCATCGACCTGCTGGCCATCCTGCCCAGTTTCCTGAACCTGTTGGTACCCGGCCTTGGCTCGCTCGCCGTGGTGCGGGCCCTGCGGCTCACCCGCGTGTTCCGCATCCTGAACCTATTGGACTACGTGCGGGAGGCAAGGCTGCTGCTGATGGCCTTGCTCGCGAGCCGTCACCGCATAATCGTTTTCATGCTGGCCGTGCTGGCGATGGTCACGGTGTTCGGCGCCATCATGTTCGTGGTGGAGCCTCCCGAGGCGGGCTTCACCAGCATCCCGCGGAGCATCTACTGGGCCATCGTGACGCTCACCACGGTGGGCTATGGCGACATCGCCCCGGTCACCACCCTGGGGCAGGTCATCGCCTCGGCGATCATGATCCTGGGTTACGCCATCATCGCCATCCCCACCGGTATCGTGAGCGTGGAGGTGGCGCGCCGCTCACGCAAGGCCACTGAACAGGTGTGCGAGCGTTGCGGACAACCGGACCATCTGGCCGATGCGCGCTACTGCCACCAGTGCGGGAACCATCTGCCCGTCCCGCCGCAGATCTAGCGGATCAAGGAGACGTGCCCGACGAAGTCCCGGGCATCGCCATCGCGCTCGACGATCACCTTCCAGACGTACACATCGATCTGCGCCTCGCGGCCGTTGCTCCGCCCGTCCCAGCCTTCGAGGCGTTCCTTGGTCTCGTAGATCACCTCGCCCCAACGGTCGAAGATCAGGAGCTTGTAGTTCCAGCCCACGAAACCGTTGAGCACCGGGAAGAACGAGTCGTTGCGACCGTCGTCGTTCGGGGTGAAGGCGTTGGGCGCGAAGATCAACGGATCGGCACCCACCCCCACGAAGCTGCAGAGGGTATCGGGGCACCCGAACTGGTTCAGTGCCACGAGGCACACGGAGTAGCTGCCTCCGTCGGCGGGGAACACGTGCACGGGATCCACCTCATTGCTGGTGCCCTCGCCATCATCGAAATCCCACACATAGCTCACGGCGTCCGTGCTCAGGTTGCTGAAGCGGATCGCGTTCCGGATGCTGACCAGCGTATCCGTGGAGAAGCCCGCGACCGGTGAAGGTCGTATCACGGCACCGGCCGTCACCACCAAGGTGTCCGAGCAGCCCGTACCGGCGTTCGCGATCTGTGTGATGGTGTAATTGCCGGGGAAGGCATAGCTGTGCAGCGGTGAATCCTCCGTGCTTCCGCTGCCATCTCCGAAACTCCAGATCACTTCCTCAGCCCCCTGGGCGGTGTTCGTGAAGGTGATGGGATAGCCCACGCAACCGGGGACCGGTTCCACCGTGAAGCTTGCCACCGGTGTGGGATGCACCACGAACTGCGCCGTGGCCAGATCGGTGCAGCCGTACTGGTTGGTGGACACCAATTGGACCGTATACGTGCCCGGCTGGTCGAAGGTGATGGTGGGCTGGTTCAGCGTAGAGGTGGCGCCGTTACCGAGGTCCCAAGCGAATCCGATGGCGCCTTGTGAAAGGTTGGTGGTGCCGATCGTCACGGGAGAATAGCAGCTCTCGGACTGGCTGAGCGTGAAGGCGCTGCTGGGGATCGGATGGGCAACCACGGGCAGGCTCAAGGTATCCGTGCAGCCGTTCACGTTCTCCGCCACCAGGGTCACCGTGTAGGTACCGGCCTGTGTGTAGGTGTGGGTGGGTTCCGCGCTACCCGAGGTGTTGCCCTCGCCAAAGCTCCATTGGTGGAACTGTGCGCCTTGGCTGCTGTTCTCGAAGGTGACGGTGAGGTCGATGCAGCCATCCCCTGGATCGGGTACGAAGCTGGCCACGGGGGTCGTGTTCACCACCACGTTCTGGGTGATCGAAGCGCTGCAACCATTGAGGGCATTGGTGGCCGAAAGCGTCACCGCATAGGTCCCCCCGGTCGCGTAGGCGTGCCCGGGTGACGAGAGGGAGGATGTGCTCCCATCACCGAAGTCCCACTGCAGGCCATTGCTGCCCGGCGTGAGGTTGGTGAACGTGAAGACCTCGCCCGCACAGGCGTTCTCGGGCGTGGTGGTGAAGGCCACCGCCGGATAGGGCAGCACGGTGACCTCAGTGCTGTAGATGTCGAATCCGCAGCCGTAGGCGCTCAGCTCCACCGTGTAGGTCCCGGCATCCACGAAGGTGTGCGTGGGGTTCTCGGCGATGCTGGAGTTGCCGTCACCCAGGTCCCAGAAGAGCGCGGTATCACCCGAACTGAAATTGGTCAGTTCCACCGTGAGCGGCCCGCAGCCGATGATGGGATCGGTGTTGAAGAAGGCGGTGACCTCGTTGGGCACGATGCCCACCACCTGGGTGGCGGTATCGCTTCCACAGCCGTTGGTCGCCACCAAGGTCACGGTGAAGTAGGTGGTGAGCACCTCATCCACGGCGTAGGCGTGGGAGACCTCGGGACCCGGCAGTGTGGAGGTACTGCCATCGCCGAAGTCCCACTCGAAACTGTCGGGCAGGCCGTAACTGGCATTGCCGAAAGGCACATCGGCGTAGGCGCAATGCAGGTCGACATTGGGGCCGAACTCGGCCGTGGGCGCTGGGAGCACGGTCACATCGATGGTCACGGCATCCGCTCCGCAGACATTGCTGGCCGTCAGCGTCACGGGATAGCTGATGGCATCCGTTGGGTCCATGGGGAAGACGAAAGGTGCCGGCACCTGGTCCGTGGAAGTGGACAGACCACCAAGGTCCCAGACATAGCTCAGGCCATCGCCCATGGAGCCGTTCGCGAAGACCACCTCCAGCGGTCCGCAGCCGCTGACGATGTCCAGCACGGGGTCGGCCACCGGCACGTCCCATACGGTCACCGTGCTGGTGATGGTATCCGTGCAGCCCGCACCTGTTCCCGCTATCAGCTGGACCGTGTAAGTACCGGTACTGCCATAACTGTGTGAAGGGGAGATCGCGGTCGAGGTGTTGCCGTCACCGAAATCCCACTGTGCCGAACTGGCATCCGTGCTGGTGTTCACGAAGGTGTAGCCCACACCGGCACAGGCGATGGGGTCCTGCGTGAAGGCCGCCACGGGCAAGGGGTTCACGGTGAGCTGCGCGGTCACGCTGTTGGAACATTCGGTCGCGGGATCGGTGTAGGAATAGGTCACCTGCTGGCCCCCGGGCAACGCGTTGGCGGGGTCGAACTCACCCGTGATCGGATCCACACCGATGCCGTTCCACACGCCACCGGCCGGGGTGGCCGTCAGCACCTGCACACCGGCGTCCAGACATACCGCGAGATCACCGCCGGTGCTCACCACGGGCAGATCGTTCACCAGCACCACCACCTGGTCCACCAGCAGGCAGGTCCCTCCGCCCACGGTGTAGGTGAGCGTGTACGTGCCGGGCACACTGGTATCGAAGGAACCATCCGGCGCCACCTGGGCACCTGACCATGCACCGCCAGCGGGCTGCCCCGCCAAGGGCAGGATCCCACTACCGATGCACACGGACGTGTCGTTGCCGGCGAACGCAGGAACGGCCACCGGAATGATGTCCACCGTGATCGATGCACTGTTCGAGCAGCCGTTGGCATCGGTGTAGGCATAGGTCAGCACATCGGTCCCGACGCCTGCCGGCGTGATCGTCCCGTCGGGGGCCACCGTGATCCAGGTGCCTGTCCATGTCCCTCCTGCCGGAACGCCGCCCAGCGTGTAGGGGATCGGTTGATCGCACAGCGTGACATCGCCTCCCACGTTCAGTACAGGCAAGGCGTTCACCGTGGCTGTGAACTGGGCCACGCTCGCGCATCCGGTGGCATTGCTGAAGGTGTAGGTCAGCGTGTGTACTCCTGGTCCGGCCAACGCTGGATCGAAGTCCCACGGCGGTCCCGAGACACCAGCACCGCTCCACGTTCCACCGAGCGGCGTGCCCACCAAGGCCTGGACCGGTGCATCGATGCAGACCTCCAGATCACCCGGCACGGTCAGCGCGGTCGCCGGCACCACCTGCACGCTCAGCTGATCGCTGGTGGCGCAGGACCCACTACCATAGTTGTAGGTCAGCGTGAAATTGCCCACGGTGGACGGCACATAACTGCCACCGGGACCTGCACCCACCCAGGTCCCGCCGGCAGGCGTCTCGGTGAGGTCCACCGGCACGTTGCTCTGGCAGACCACCGTGTCATTGCCCGCGAACGCGAAGTCCTGCACGGGCTGCACGGTCACGGGCAGGTTCGCTGTGCTGGTGCAACCGTTCCCGTTCACGTAGGTGTAGGTGAGGTTGACCACTCCGAGATCACCTGGAACCGGCGTGAAAACACCGGCCGGGCTTACGTTCGGTCCGCTCCACGTGCCACCGGCCGGGGATGGGCTGGTGAGCGTCACGGGGATGGCCTGATCGCACAAGGTGGGTGGCGTTCCAGGAATGATGGGTGTGGATTGAAAGACCGTCACCATCACCGTGGCCGACCCCGGACAACCGCCGGTACTGCCCGAGACGGTGTAGGTGGTGGTGGCCGCAGGGCTTGTGGTGAAGTTGGGACCGGAGCCCACCAGGGTGGCACCGATGTACCACTGGTAGTTACCCGCACCACTGGCCGTGAAGGTGGTGCTCTCCCCATTGCACAGCGCGTCGGCCGGGGGGCTCACCGTGACCGTGGGGGCCGGTGTCACCACCACGGGAACGGAGGCCGAAGCGCTCTGGCAGCCGTTGCTGATGGCCACCACGGTGTAGGTCCCGGCATTGCCTGCCGAAGCTCCGGGGATCGTGACGGCAGCCTGGTTGGAGATCACGGCACCACTGGGGTTGCGCCACTCGTAGCTCACGCCAGGGGCGCCCATGGCCGTCAGGGAGATCGTCTGCCCTGCGCACACCGGGCTGTTGCTCGAGACAGTGGGTGCCAGCGGCGCCGTCCCCACCGCAAGGTTGGCGTTGCCCGTGGCGCTTCCGCAGGCATTGGTCACCGTCAGGGATACCGTGGGGTTCCCGGCGTTGGCGAAGCAGACCTGACCTGGGACCAGGGTGTTCGCCGTGGCAGGCGCACCGTTGGGAAAGCTCCAGGCATAGGTCAGGGGCGAGCCGCAGTCCTGCACAGTGGCCGAAGGGTTCACGCATTGACCGGCACAGATCCCGCTGAGCGCACCCACCGTGACCTGCGGCGGAGCGTTCACCGTCACGGTCTGAGAAATAGGCGGCACGTTGCAGGTGTTCACTGCCCGGAGCTGAACGGTGTAAGTGCCCGGTTGATCGAACAGGAAGGCCGGCTGGAAGGCCGTGGAACTGCTGCTGCTGGCCGGCCCGGTGGCACAGGCCGCCGCCGAGCCGCCCATGGTCCATTGATAGGTCGTCAGGCAACTGTTGGGACTGGTGGTCCCGTTGATGCTCGTGACATTGAGCGGCACACAGCCCAGGGTGCTGGACAGGTTGAAGGCGGGGACCGGTGGCGCCTCGATGCATACGCTGCGTACCAGGGTGTCGCCACCGCAGGAGTTCCCTGCGATCAGCGTGATGTTATAGACCCCCGCGGTCGTGAAGTTCACCCCGAGGTTGGCGCTGCCGCTCGTCCACGAACTGGGATCGTAGTTGCCCACACCGAAACCGTTGTCGTTGCCCAACGTTCCGCTGGCGATGGCCCATCCCGTGGCCGGGGAAACGCTCCAGATCAGGGCCGGGGTCACGTCGCAGTTGTTGCCCAGCACTTCATTGCCGGTACTGGTGCTGCTGAAGGTGACGGTGGTGTTCACGCAGGCCGTGTCGTTCGGACTGATGTTGAAGCCGGCCGCTCCGGCTAGGCTCACCACGATGGGCAGGATGGTGCTCCCGCTGGTCCCGCAGGGGTTCTCCACCAGCATATTGGCCGAGAAGCTGTTCTGGTAAGTGTTCACCCCGTCGGTGCTCGTGGTGCCACAGGACCCCACAGCGAACACGTGTGTGATCGAGGCGGGGGGCGGATGGTTGTAAACGACCGGCGGCGTGCCATCATTGAAGTTGATGGTGTAGATCGTACCCGGGGTATTGGTGTTCCACCCCACGATCGGGAAGGTGAGCGTGATGGGCCCACAACCCGTGGTACTGCCCGGATTCACCAAGGCGCCTGCCGGGTTGGT
>JBGTAJ010000037.1:0-16732 GCA_041749915.1 Flavobacteriales bacterium | reverse complement strand
GGCCGCTGCCCGCCGCGCTCCAGCCGGCACCAGGGCCCTCGGAGCGTTGCTCCTGCTTCTCCTCGCTCGCGCCGTCCATGTAGTCCTCCGGCTGGCCCATGATGCCGATGACGTGCTCCACATCCTCCACGTTGACCACCTGACGGCGCCCGTCGAGGCGCTCGGTGAACAGTTCGGCGATGCGGGCTTCGATGTCGGCCATGATCTCCTCGCGCCCATCGGTGCCCGTGAACTGGGCGCGGATGGTGCTGAGGTAGCGTTGCAATCGGTCGTAGGCGTCCTCCTCGATATGGAACACCGTGCCGCTGATGTTGGCTGTGAGGGTCTTTTTCATCGTTGTGCGTTCTTCCGGGTGGTCTTCTTGACAGCTTGGCTCAGCTCATCCCAGGTCTGGTCGAGCTCGTTGAGGAACTTGTCGCCCACGGTGGTGAGCTTGTAGTACTTGCGGGGTGGGCCCGAGCGGGATTCCTCCCAGCGGTAGGTGAGGAGGCCGGCATCCTTCAACCGGGTGAGCAGGGGGTAGAGCGTGCCTTCCACTACGATCAGCTTCGCCTCCTTCAGCTTGCCGATGATGTCCGAAGGATACAGTTCCCCCTGCGCCAGGATGCTCAGGATGCAGTACTCCAGCACGCCCTTCCGCATCTGCGCTTTGGTGTTCTCGACGTTCATGTGCGTTGCTTCTAGTACTTGACGATGCAAACATACGGGCATGAGTTGGTACTATGCAAGACAAAGTACTATGAAGTGACGAACGGCTTGGTGACGGGGATGAGCGGCGTTCCCTCGCGATCGTTCCGCTGCGGCTATCTTCGGACCATCAATCCGTTGGCGTCATGCGCAAACATCTTTGGAAGATCATCCTGGTCCTGTTCCTTGTTTTCGGGATCGTGGGCTACGTCCGCTATTTCTGGGTCTTCGGCACGGGCGCCAAGGCCGGTGAGCTGAACTACATGGTGCACAAGGGCGTGCTCTTCAAGACCTACGAGGGGAAGATGATCCAGACCGGCATACGCAGCCAGAACGGCACCCTGCAGAGCTTCGAGTTCCTGTTCTCGGTCAGCGACCCGAAGGTGGCCGAGCAGCTTATGGCCAACAGTGGCAACCAGTTCAACGTGCATTACCGGGAGTATCTCGCGGCTCTGCCGTGGCGCGGCCACAGCAAGTACGTGGTGGATAGCATCATTTCCATGGACCGCGTGACGCGCTGATCGGCCTGATCGGTCGAGGAGTTTCCCGTTGATCGTATCCCTGTGCGGCGCTCGCTGATCCTCTATGCCGCACTCTCCCTTCTGGTGCTATGCGCAGCGGCGTTGGCCTGGTGGGCATCCGGGTTTTCCTACGCCGCCATAAATGGGGTCCTCGCCGCCGAGGCACCGGATGGTAAGGTGGAGAGTTATACGCCCGCCTTCCACGCGCGCATACTCGCAGCGTTGCGGATCACAGCATACGGCCTGATCGCCGTGTTCGTGGTGCTCGTGTATCTTCTGCCAAGGGTCCGAAAGGGCCTTGGACTTGGTGTGGCATGGCGGTTCTTCTGGTCGGACATCAGTGAGCGCAGACAGCGCTACCAGCGACAAACCTCATCGCGGCACAAACGGATCGTGCTGCTCCTGATCCTGGGCGGCATCCTTCTTCGTGCCTGGGCGTTGACCATGCCCATCGGTTATGACGAGGCCTTCACCTACACCTACTATGCAAGCCGCCCCTGGCACGTGGTGCTATCCGACTACTCGTACCCGAACAACCACATCTTCCATACACTGCTGGTGAAGCTCAGCACCGGACTGGTCGGCGTTAGCCGCTTGACGCTGCGTCTGCCGGCCTTCCTTGCCGGAGTGTTGGTGCTGCCACTGTTTTACCTCTTTGTCCGTGCGTACTTCAATCGCTACATCGCCCTGATCGCCCTTGCATTGGTGGCGGCCAGTGGTGGGCTGGTGGAATACAGCGCCATGGGCCGCGGTTATTCCATCACCTGGCTGTTGTTGGTCGTGGGACTGCTGTTGGGCCGCCAATTCGTCCGGCAGCGCGATGGCATGGCCGCCCTTCTCCTGGGTGTGGTGTCCGCACTGGGCTTATGGACCATTCCCACCATGCTCTACAGTGTGGCGATGCTCTATCTATGGGTGTTGCTACAGGTCCTTTCGGCCACGGTCCAGGACCGACCGCTCCTGTTCAGGTCCGTGCTGCTCTCCATGGGGCTCGGTGCCCTGCTGACCATGTTCCTTTACCTACCTGTGCTCATCGTGTACGGTCCTGGGCAACTGGTCTACCACGAGACCATGTTGAGCAATTCATGGTCGGACTTCCAGCACAAGGTGATCGATAATACCCTCGTCGTCTGGGCCGACCTCAGTTCCACCACCGCCTCCTGGGTGGGTTTGCTGGGCCTTGCAGGCCTCGTGTTCGCGGCCTACATCTCTGTCCGGTACCGGTCTTTGGTGGCGGCCATGACGTTCGGTGCTGTGCCCATCGTGCTGCTGCAGGCCATGGTGGCCCCTCCCCGGGTCTGGTTATACACACTTTTCATCTTCCACCTGGGGAGTGCCATTGCGTTGTTCTACCTGCTGAAGCTGATCGAAGAGCACCTGATCCCGTCGCTCTCCAAGCGGGACCGCACGGCCTGGGCATCCCTCGCCCTGTTCGTCGCCTTCGGTGCCGCTTCGGTACATACGCTCCCGGATCGCTTCCCCCGATACCCCGATGCCGGGGAGATGGCTCTTTCCTTGCCGCCGAAGCTCGACCCCAACGACCGTATCCTGCTCCAGTTCCCTTGGGAAGCTCCTGTGGAGTTCGAACTCACCGCTGCCGGCGTGGATCGGGCGCTGATCTATCAGCTACCCGCCATCGGTTCGATGGTCTACATCGTGGTGGGCAGGAAGGAGGAACAGAGCTGGGAGGCGGTGGCCCGGCACCAAGGGATCGACCCGGCGATGCTCCGTGATGTTCGCATGGTGGAGGATCGCCCCGCAACAGCGATCTTTGCGGCCCGTTACGGTGGACCGATCGCCGGTGCCACCGCCCCATAGACCAACCAACCTGCCTCCGGAACCCGGTCCCGGAGGCTCAACGCGCAGACCATGGCAGAAGAAGGACGTCAGATAATCTTCAATATGGTGAAGGTGGGCAAGACCCTGCCTTCCGGAAAGAAGATCCTCAACGATATCTACCTCGGGTTCTACTACGGGGCCAAGATCGGTATCCTCGGTCTCAACGGATCAGGTAAGTCCACGCTCATGCGGATCATCGCTGGCAAGGACAAGAACTTCGATGGCGACGTACACCTCACCCCGGGCTACACCATCGGCCACCTGGAACAGGAGCCCGACCTGGACGAGAGCAAGACCGTGATCGAGATCGTGCGCGAAGGCGTGCAGCCCGTCATGGACCTGCTGAAGGAGTACGAGGAGGTGAACAACAAGTTCGCCGACGAGGACATCCTGAACGATCCCGACAAGATGGACAAGCTCATTGTCCGTCAAGGAGTGCTTCAGGACCAGATCGAAGCCAGCGGCGCATGGGAGATCGACCAGAAGCTGGACATCGCCATGGACGCCCTGCGCTGCCCGGAGCCCGATCAGAAGATCAGCGTGCTCTCCGGTGGTGAGCGCCGTCGGGTGGCCCTGTGCCGCCTGCTGCTGCAAAGCCCTGACATCCTGCTGCTGGACGAACCCACCAACCACCTGGACGCCGAGAGCGTGGCCTGGTTGGAGCAGCACCTCGCGCAGTACAAAGGCACGGTGATCGCCGTTACCCACGACCGTTACTTCCTGGACAACGTGGCCGGCTGGATCCTGGAACTGGACCGCGGCGAAGGCATCCCCTACAAGGGCAACTACACCAACTGGTTGGAGCAGAAGACCGATCGTTTGACCCGTGAGGAAAAGACGGAGAGCAAGCGGAACCGGATCCTGAAGCAGGAACTGGAGTGGGTGCGCAGCAATGCAAAGGCCCGCCGTACCAAGAGCAAGGCCCGTTTGGAGAACTACGAGAAGCTGCAAAGCGAGACCGTGAAGGAGAAGGAGGCCAAGCTGGAGATCTTCATCCCGAACGGACAGCGGCTGGGCGACAAGGTCATCGAGTTCAACAAGGTGTCCAAGGGCTTCGGTGATCGTGTGCTCTTCGAGGACCTCACCTTCGCTTTGCCACCGGCCGGCATCGTGGGCATCATCGGTCCCAACGGTGCTGGTAAGACCACCCTGTTCCGCATGGTGATGGGCGAGGAGAAGCCCGATTCCGGCACCATCACCCTGGGTGAGACCGTGCAACTGGCCTACGTGGACCAGAGCCACAAGGAGTTGCTGCCGGAGAAGACCGTGTACGAAGTGGTGAGCGGTGGCTTGGAGAACATGGCCATCGGTGGTACCCTGGTGAACAGCCGCGCCTACCTCAGCCGCTTCAACTTCAGCGGTCCGGACCAGAACAAGAAGGTGGGTATCCTCTCCGGTGGAGAGCGCAACCGACTGCACCTGTCCATGACCCTGAAGCAGGGCAGCAACGTGCTCCTGCTTGACGAACCCACCAACGACCTGGACGTGAACACGCTCCGGGCCTTGGAGGAAGCCATCCAGGACTACAGCGGATGCGCCGTCATCATCAGTCACGACCGTTGGTTCATGGACCGCGTGTGCACACACATCCTTGCCTTCGAGGGCGACAGCAAGGTGTACTGGTTCGAGGGTGGCTTCAGCGACTACGAGGAGAACTACAAGAAGCGCGTTGGGGATATCGTACCGAAGAGGCTGAAATACAAGAAGCTGGTGCGGGGTTGATCAACGCCTTGTCATGATGCAGAAAGCCCGGCGATCCGCCGGGCTTTCTGCATCATGACAAGGCGTCGGCAATTTTTGAGAATCTTAAAGTGCAACTTTAAAAAACTCAAAGTGGTGGCCTGGTCCGATCACCCCAGCCATCGTTCCAGCGACATCGCCACAGCACCTGGTAGCAGTGCCCGGGATGTGGACTGCGTTCCCTTGCGATGAAGCAGGATGGCATCGACCTTGGTCCGTGTCTTTTGTTTCCGGCCGAGGTCGGTCTTCAGCTTGATCAGGTTCGCCGCCATGGCCGGGAAGGGAGAGCGTGTGGCCTTGCACTCGATCAGCGTGAGCGCACCATTGCGACCAGGCACCATGAAGTCCACTTCAAGCCCTTGCTCATCGCGGAAGTGATACAGTTCGCGACGCTCACCGGCGTTCACCTGCCGCTTCACGATCGCCGCCGCCACGAAGCCCTCGAACAAAGCGCCCAAGAAGGGCGATCGTTCCAGCTCGCTTTTGCTGGTGATGCCCAATAGGTGGCAAGCCAGGCCGCTGTCCGTGAAGTAGATCTTCGGCGACTTGGTGAGGCGCTTGCCGAGGTTGTCGTAGAACGGCGGCACGATGATGAGCTGCTGGGTGGTCTCCAGCACGCCCAGCCACTGGTTGATGGTGGGCACGCTTACGCCCAACGGTCCCGCGAACTCGCTGCGGTTCAGGATCTGCCCGTGCCGCGTGGCCAGCAGCGCCATGAAGCGTCGGAAGGTCGCCAGGTCGCGCACGTTGGTCACGGCCCGCACATCGCGCTCCAGGTAGGTCTGCACATAGGAACTGAACCAGAGCGATGCGCTCTTCGGTCGCGCCACCGCTTCGGGGTAGCCGCCGTGCAGCAGGTCCACTTTGGTCGACTCCGTGGTGGACAAGGGGTACAGGTGCAGGATGGCCGCGCGCCCCGCCATGCTC
The DNA here is from genome assembly GCA_041749915.1 of Flavobacteriales bacterium. GTDB lineage: Bacteria > Bacteroidota > Bacteroidia > Flavobacteriales_F > PHOS-HE28 > PHOS-HE28. The sequence goes on along the minus strand of JBGTAJ010000037.1, from coordinate 11,018 downwards.
TCCGTGACGCCACGCATCAAGGGCGCTTCCTGCGAACCCGTGATGAACCACTGCCCCGTGCGTCGCGGCTTGGCATCGATGCGGGATCGGATGTAGGAGAGCAGCTCCGGTACGTTCTGCACTTCATCGAGGATCGCGGGCAATTGCAATCCATCGAGGAATCCTTGAGGGTCCGATCGCAGACGCGCGATCACATCGGGGTCCTCCAGCAAGGTATATGAAGCCTTTGGGAACAGCTTGCGCAACAAAACGGTCTTGCCCGCCCGGCGTGGTCCGGTGAGCACCGTGGCAGGGAATCCGCGCGCTGCTTTCAGCAGTACCGGAGCCAGTTCGCGATCGATGTGGCGCATGGGTCGATTTTGAGGATTCTAAAGTACAACTTTAAAATACTCAAAGCGTAATGCCGTGTATCCGGTCTTCGTCCCCGGTGTCTCGGTCGGTCGGAAGTGGGGCAACTCGGATCATTTCCTCACGACTTCCAGAATGGGAACAGCTCTGCGTTGAGCCGTGTTTCCGCGGGGTGGAGGCGGGCTGGCTTCCGATCAGTAGTTTCGGGCCTCGCCATGAACACCGCACTTTCGCCCTTCCCGTTCCATCTCCAACTGCGCGACCATTTCAAGCAGCGCGAACGCACGTGGAAGTGGTTCAGTGAGCAGCAGGTGATGGAGGAGCAGGCCAAGGCGCACCGCACCGCCTTGTTGAAGAACACCTACAGGCTCGATCCTTCCACGTACACCAAGGCCTACGAACTCGCTGCACAGGCGGTGAAAGCATTGAACATCGACGCGGTGGTGACGCTCTACCAGGAGCAGAACACCATGCAGTTGAACGCGGGGATCTCCATCCTCGGCAAGGAAGCGCACATCGTGCTCAGCGGCCGCTTGATGGAACTGCTCACCGAGAAGGAACTGCTCGCCTTGTTGGGCCATGAACTGGCGCACTACCTCTTCTACACACTGGAGAATGGCGAGCACGAGATCACCAACCGGGTGGTGTACGCCATTGCCAACGACGAACGCAGCGAGGATGTGCACGTGGAGACCGCACGCATCTACAGCCTGTACATGGAACTGTTCTGCGATCGCGGCGCCATGCTCGCGGCGCAGGACCTGGAAGCCGTGCTCAGTTGCCTGATCAAGCTGCACACCGGACTGGCACAGGTGAACACGGCCAGCTACGTGCAGCAGGCCGAGGAAGTGGTGGCAGCAGCGAACGAGGGCAGCGATGCCACCACGCATCCGGAGAACTACCTGCGTTGTCTGTCGCTGCACTACTGGCACGGTGATGCGAGCGGCTCGGTCGAGCGCATCGAGCGTTTGCTGCGCGGCCCCTTGGACATCAACAACCTCGACCTGTTCCGGCAGAAGGAACTGCAGGCCCTTACACAGGAGGTGCTGCAACTGGCCGTGAAGCCCGGCTGGATCTTCAGCACTGCGGTGGCCGCGCAATGCCGCTCGTATTTCCCGGAACTGAAGCGCAGTCCGGATGCCTTTGTCACCGATATCTTGCGTGAAAAGGTGAAGACCGCCGCCAAGGACACGCGCAACTACCTGTGCTATGTGTTGCTGGATGTGGCCCGTTGCGACAGCGAACAGGAGGAAGTGCCGCTGGGGCAGATGCTGGAACTGGCCGAGTTGCTGGAGCTGTCGGCGGAGTTCGATGCCATCCTGCGTAAGGAGCTGAAGCTGGGTGCCCGCGAGCTGAAGCAGCTGAAGGACCGCGCCATGGAAGGTCTGTCGAAGATGAAGGACGTGGGCGAGGAAAGCCTGCAAGCGGAATAGACGATGAACGAGACCATGGACTTCCGCGCTTTCCTGCGCTACTGCGACGAACAGGGCGGCCTGCACACGGATGATGTGATCGCGGTGGCAATGCCGCTGTTGGAAGCCCTGCATGGCGTACACATCGAAGGTCGCGTGGCGCGTTTGCGCAATGCCGATGCGGTGCGCGTGGAGGAAGGCAGGCTATACCTCGACCTGGGTCGCACCAGCGGACCGATCACCAACACGGCGCACCTCTTCGCAAAACCGAAGCAGGAAGGGCCCGTAGTGGTAACACGCGAGGTGACCGAAGTGGAGGATGAAGCACGGTTGTACCGCAACACCCTGATCCGCCAGGAAGGGGAGACGCTGAGCAGCCCGAAGTATGTCGGCGGATATGCCGCGTGGGAACTGGAGGTCGGCCACCACGATCCCATCACAGACATCCACATCTGCGGGCTGATCCTTGCCAGCCTCGCTTTCGGACTGGACTTCAACGAGCCTGACGACCTCGAGTCCTTCGTGGAACGTCACGACAACCTCTTTGCACTGAACGACCGGGTGCATCCGACCCTGGTGAGCGTCATCCGCGAATGCACACAGCTCTACCGCGAGGACCGGCCGCGCAGCCTCGACGAGGTCATCGCCAAGCTGAAGAACTTCAGGCAGTACGACCCGGACAACTACGTCGACCTCACACGCACGGCAGGCTTCCGCCAGCAGGACCTCAGCTCGCGCGACAACTGGATCCTCGCCAAGCTCAAAGCGCGCCTCTTCGATCTCAGCCGCCGCAACAGACTGCTCTACTTCCGCGATACCGATGGCTTCGTGAACCTCACCGTGGCCAGCGTGCCGCCCTTGCTGGACCACAAGAACATCGACCCCGCATCGCTGATCACATGGAGCCAGCCCATACGCGACAAGCTCGTCGGCAAAAAACGCCTGGTGCTCACCGGTTACCTGGACCTGAAGGAGCGCCCCACGCTGATACCACGGCTGGACAAGGTGCGCAGCGAAGCGCGGAAGGCCGTGAACGAGTATGGCATGAATCCTTTGCGGATGGTGGTCGCCTTCCTGCGTTGGACCAACTTCAAGGACTACGGGAACGAGAAGATCAGCACGCCGCTGTTGTTGCTGCCGGTGGAACTGGTGAAACGCAAGGGTGTGAAGGACCAGTATGTGGTGGAGTGCCCTTCCGGCGAAGCTGAGGTGAACCCGGTGCTGGTCCACTACTTTCGAGAGTTGTACGGCATCGAACTGCCCGATACCATCGACCTGGAGGAGTCCACCGTGGAGGACCTCGTGAACAGCATACGCCAACAAGCGAAGAGCAGCGGTTCCGAGATCGAGCTTGATCTGGTGGACAAGCCACGCATCGAACTGGTCCACGCTGCTGCGCGACAGGCCTTCACGCGCAGCCTGCGGCGCACCCGCCGCCATGCCAGTGGCCTCGATCCGCGCAGCTTCAGCTATTCATACGGCCGTGAGGGCTTCGCACCGCTTGGCCTGCAGCTGTACCAGCGCAAGGTGCGTCCCGCCGCAAGCACCTTCGAGTACATCATCAACGAGGACATCCGGCCCGGGCAGGACTTCGCCAAGGGCAACAGCGGTCGCAGCTTTTATAACACTGTGGAAGAAGGCGATGCCAACCCCTACCACTGGGAGGTCGATCTGTGCAACGTCACGCTGGGCAACTTCAATGCGCGGCGCATGTCCTTGGTGCGCGATTACGACCACATCATCGAGGCGAACGCCAAGGACGAGGTGTTCGGCCTGCTCTTCAGCGACCAGCCCCGGCCGGTGAAGGATACGCTTCCGGCACGTGCCCCGCTGGCCGATCGCTTCCCGATCATACAGGCCGATCCCACGCAGACGCGTGCCATCGAACAGGCCGCGGCGGGTGGCAGCTACATCATCCAGGGTCCGCCGGGCACGGGCAAGTCACAGACCATCACCAACCTTGTGGCCTACTATGTGGGTGCAGGCAAGAAGGTGCTCTTCGTCTGCGAGAAACGGGCGGCGCTCGATGTGGTCTTCCACCGCCTGAAGCAGCGCGAACTGGACGAGGTGTGCTGCCGTGTGCATGACTCGCAGGCGGACAAGAAGGCCTTCATCCAAGACCTGAAGCAGACCTACGAGACCTTCCTGAAAAGCACCCTGGACGAGGCAGCCATCGCACGTGAACGCGCATCGGTCATCGGGCGCATGGAGGAGGAACTCGGGAAGCTGGAGCATTTCCACCAACGCATGCGCGAGGTGCAGGACAGCACTGGCATTCCCCTGCACGAACTCCTGGACCGCCTGATCGCGCAACGCGACGACAGCTTGCACGATATCGATGCCATCACCTTGGAGCGCATCCCGGACCATGGTGCCTGGCTTGCGGTGGACCGCTTGGTGCGCGAACTGGCCGCAGCGCTGAAGGACCTGGGGCTGTCACCGATCCCGGCCGAGCATCCCTTGATCGCGCTGCATGCCGATCTGCTGAACGACGACCAGCCCTTGGGCCGCATCGCCGAAGTGTGGGAGAATGCCGCACCATTGTGGGAGCGCATCGGTGAGAACCTCGATGCGATCACCCTGCCGGAGCAAATGGGGAATACCCTCGGCGAGTTGCTGATGCTGGTGGCCGGTGCCAGGCAGCTGGGGCCCATCGCCACGCGTGACCGGTTAGGGATGTTCGAGGCCGGCCACGAGCAGGCACGCGCATACGATGCCGAGGTGGAGTCCATCGAGCGGCAGAAAAAGGCCGTGGCGAAAACGGCGAAGGCCACCATCCACTGGAAACAGAAGCCCAATGCTGTGGATGCCCGCGCCGCCCGCGAGCAGTGGCAGCGCGTGAACAAGGGCTTCTTCAAATTCCTCAACGGCACGTACCGAAGGATCAAGGCACTGGTGAAGTCCAGCTACGACATCAGCAAGCACCAGGTCGTGCCCGAGGTGGGACGCCTGCTGGAGGACCTCTGTGCCGAACACGAAGCACTGGAGAAGCTTGCGGAGTTGCAACGAGCCCACCAGGAGCGATACGGCTTCGAGGACAATGCCTTGAACCGCGAACTGGTGCGGGTGCTTCGCGATCGGCAGCGCGATGCCAAGTGGAACGCGCTGTTGGCCATGGAGGCTTCGGAGATCGGTGAGTTGGTCTCCCTGGGCGCCGACCTCGAGCGCTTCATCGCGCTGGTCCGCACCCTGAACGCCAATTGCGAGGATCTTCCGGTAAGTGCGGTGGAGCGTTGGATGAACGAAGTGAAGAACTCCCTGAACGGCTTTGCCGGCCTGTTGCCCTATCTGCGGGAGGTGGCCGTGCTGGAACCGCGGATGCACGCCTTCATCACCAAACAGCGCATTGGTGCCGATGCCATGGCCTACCTCACGGCCTACAAGTCCCTGCAGCAGGTGTACCGCAACGACCGGCTCTTCGATAGGCTGGATGGGCTCGCCATCCTGCACAGCGTGAAGCAGCTCATCGCGCTTGAGAAACGCTACCTCGATGTGAACGTGGACCACATCCGCGCTTCGGTGCGCGCCCACTTCAGGCGCCATGTGAAGATCTCCGATACGAGCGTTACCGGCATGGGACCGGCTGAACGTGCGATCAAGAAAGAGTGGACCGTTGGTCGCCGGATCCTGGAGAACGAGTTCGGTAAATCGATGCGCTACAAGAGCATCCGCGAGCTGGTGGGCAAGGAGAGCAGCCCCGTGGTGATGGGTTTGAAACCCGTGTGGCTGATGAGCCCGCAGAGCGTGTCGGACATCCTGCCGATCGATACACAACTCTTCGATGTGGTGATCTACGACGAGGCCAGCCAGATCACCCTGGAGGAAGGCGTACCGGCCCTGTTCCGTACCGGGCAGACGATCATCGTGGGCGACGAGATGCAGATGCCTCCCACCAACTTCTTCAACACCACCAGCGGCGATGTGGACGAGGAAGAGGATGCCACCGAGGAGCGCATCGGCATTGCGCTGGACGCAGACAGTCTGTTGAGCCAAGGCGTGCGCAAGCTACCGGGCGTGATGCTCGGCTGGCATTACCGCAGCAGACATGAAAGCCTCATCAGCTTCAGCAACGCGGCGTTCTATGGGCGCGGACTGCTCACCATTCCCGATCAGCAACTGTTGCAAGCGGTGCAGGTGCCCATCGTGGTGGAGGACGCTTCGGAGGCTCCACGGCATGTGGGCAGCTTGGGCGATCGCCCCATCAGCTTCCACCACCTGAAGAACGGCGTGTACCACGAACGGCGAAATGCGCAGGAAGCCACTTACATCGCCTTGCTCATCAAGGACCTCATCGGCCAGGGGCGCAGCATCGGCGTGGTGGCCTTCTCCATTGAACAACAGTCGGCCATCGAAGAAGCCTTGCAGGAACTCGCTTCCACGGACAAGGCCTTCGAGGCACGCCTGGAGGAGGAGTACCAACGCGTGGAGGACGACCAGTTCGTGGGCCTTTTCATCAAGAACCTGGAGAACGTGCAGGGCGATGAGCGCGATGTGATCATCATGAGCGTGTGTTATGCACCCAACGCCAACGGCCGCATGCTCATGAACTTCGGTCCCATCAACCGCAGGGGAGGGGAGAAGCGTCTGAACGTGATCTTCTCGCGGGCCAAGCGGCACATGGCCATCGTCAGCAGCATCACGGCCACCGACATCAGGAACGAACACAATGAAGGCGCCAACTACCTGCGGCGTTTCCTGCAGTATGCTGAACGCCTTTCGGCCGGAGAGCAGGAGGGAGCGGCCACGGTGCTCGATGGGCTTTCGTTGCACAAGGCCATACACAGCAGTGATCACATGGCAGCGCTGAGCGTGCAACTCGCGGAACACTTACAACGTGCAGGCCATGCCGTGGACCGCAACGTGGGCAGTTCCTACTTCCGCTGCGACCTGGCCGTGCGCGCCGCAGATGGCAGGGGTTATCGTCTGGGCATCCTGATCGATTCCGATGTCCATTATCGGAACGAGGATGTGCTTGAACAATACTGCCAGCGTCCGGAATTGCTGCGTGCCTTCGGCTGGCAGGTGGTCACCGTTTTGGCCAAGGATTGGTTCCAGGATCCGGAGCAGGTGATGGTGCGCCTGGCCCGTGTGCTGGCCGGGGAGGAGGAGGCTGCGCCGGAGATCTTGGTGGAACAGCTGCCAGAAGCACAGCCGCAGCCGAACGTGGAGACCAGCGTAGTGCCCGACCTACCCGGACCACTCCCTGAACCTGTGCCGGGGAACATCGCTGATCACGGTGTCGAAGGCTTCGAGCGCTACGAGTGCATGGAGGATGGCAGCCGCAAGTTCTGGGAGGTGAAGGTGGAAGGCACCGCGTATACGGTGCGTTATGGACGGATCGGCACCGCTGGTCAAATGCTGACCAAGCAGTTCGCCGATGAACCCACGACCCGCCGCGAAATGGAGAAGGTGCGGGCCAAGAAGGTGGACAAGGGGTATCGGCGGGTTTGAAAGAGGGGGCAGGATCACGGTCCACGTGGGCTGAAATGAAGCCTCACCAGGTCATCTCAAGGGCCTGATCTGCTGGCACCACGGAAAATCCTACCTTCGCCCCCCAATCCAAGCAACCATGGCACAGGACCCACAGGCGCAAGCCATCCGCAAGCGCAAAGCAACCCGCAAGATCGCCCGCCTCAAGGCCGCTGCCGCAGCTGCCAAGCAGGAAGCGCCCAAGAGCGAGAAGACGGCCTGAACGGGTCGGTACTCCGCACCAAAGCCCGGCTGATGGCCGGGCTTTTGCGTTGGTATTGACCGGCCGTCAGGGAAGCTGCTCAGCCCGGGTGGCGGTGGGAAGCGTACCCCCGACGTTCACCAGTACCGGGTCGCGGTCGTTGTTGAAACCCACGTAGCGCACGTGGCCGTCCATGTTCACATCCTCCTGCACATAGCCGGTGGTCACTGCAGTGGGCAGGCTGCCTCCCACAGCGACCAGGATCGGATCGCGGTCGTTCTCGCTCCCCGCGTAGCGCAGGTTCTCATCGCCCAAGGCATTGCCCGACCACAGCAGGGCGCGACCGTTCACCGGTTTGGTGGCATCGGTGCCGAAGAGGGCGGTGGTGCCGTTGCTAAGGTCGTAGGTCCGCGGCGCCACGCTCACCCGCAGGGGCGCGGCGCTCATGATCCCCAAGTGGTTGCGATGACGCAATGCCACGTGATAGTCCTTCACCGGCAGGTCGAACTGGACGGCGGAAGTGCCGTTCGTGCCCACCACATCCCCATCGCGCTGCAGCAAAGCGCAGCGGGAGGCCAGGACCAAGCCAGGGTCGACCGCATCCCGCAGTTCCACCACCACCCAATCCACGATCGCATTGTCTCCGCTCACTGCAAGTACCGGGGCCGTGGTGCTCTCGCCGCCACCGCCACCCTGGTGGGCATATCCCAGTCCGGTGTACGGTTCCTGGAGGGGGATGAGCCCGTTCACGCGCAGGGAATCGTGCATACGGTCATCGGCCGCCACGTAGGGACCTTCCAGCATGGCCCGCAGGCCCAGCGAAAGCTTCGGGCGCAGGACGAACAGTCCCTCGCCATAGCTGCTGACGATGGTGATGCCACTGGCGAAGTAGGGGTAATTGCCCCAGGCGCCATTGTAGCTGCGCCCATTGTTTACCGGGTAGTTGTCGAAGAAGGCCACCAGTGAGAGGTTCCCCGTGGCGATGTTCGTGGGGTCCAGGATATGCAGCCCGCTGGTGTAATTGGCTTCCCACACCAGCCCTTGATGGGTATAGAGGTTATGGTCGTAGCTGGGGTTGGGACCGCTGAAGAAGCCCACATACACCGGCGCATCGAGGTCCTCCACGTTGAAGATGTGCGTGCGGGTGTTGTAGTTGCCGCTCTGTTCGTCGCCTTCGTCGTTCATCAGCAGGAAACGGTGGTCCTCGGTGAGCCAGCCCTGGTGGCACAGGCTCCGTATCTGATAGACCGGTGTGGTGGCGATCAACGTGATGTCCGTCTTGTCCGTCACATCCACGATGGTCACCCGGTCGTTGGCGTTGATGTGGAAGTTGAAGCTGATGCGTTTGCCCACATGCTCGGTATCCGGACCCTGGTAGTTGAACACCGCATTCTCGTGCATGTAACCCTCGCTCGTGAAGGTACCGGCCAGCGTGGGTTGCAAGGGGTTGCTCACGTTCACCACGATGAGGCCGCCGCTGAAACTTCCCGATCCCACCACGTAGACATAGGGCTCGGTCTTATCGGCGAAGATGGTGTGGCTGTTGCCGAAGCCGGCGTAATGGGCATCCTCGGTGAACGATGCGGGCGGGGCGCTCACGTTCCGCAAACGCGTGAGGTCGAACACCTGCAAGCCATGGCCGGACGCTTCGCTTCCCACGAAACACCAGTTGCCATGGGTGTCCACATCTCTCCAAAGCGAGCTGATACCGTTGTGGGCCGGCAGGAAACCCACCAGCACCGGCGCAGTGGGGATGCTCAGGTCCACGAAGGAGGTGCCCGTCCGACCGCCCACGATGGCGTATTCCTTGCCCGTCAAGGGGTCCGTCCAGCCCCACAGGTCGGCCACGTTGGTGATCGTGCCCAGTTGTGCCAGCGACATCTGGGCCAGCAGGTCCACATTGTTGCAGGGGTAGGGCCCGGCGAAACCGTTGACGCAGGGGGTCTGGCCGAAGGCGCCCGTGAATGCGGATAGGACAGCACAGGCCAGGGCGGTACGTAGGATCATCGGATGCAGGGCTAGGGGAGCACCTGCCAAGCTACGCTGTTCAGGCAAACCCGACAGGGTTTTTCCGAGTTCAGCTGTCCGGGAGAAACGGACCTCTCAGCGCTCAGGCCTCCACCGGACCACCGATGCGGCGGTAGGTGAACACGCTGAAGATGTGCCGGCGGGCGAAGCGGGCATTTCCATCAGCCTTGATGAACTTGTTGTAAACGTTGGAGGGCACGCTGAAGTACTCATAGATGCTGCCGTCGTTGAAGGTGACGTGCAGCGTCTGGGCCTTGTAGTGCCAATCCTTGATGGGCGAGGTGGTGATCGTCTTCTCGTACTCCTCGGTGTTCTTGGCGTGCGTCTCGGGCGAGATGCTCACCAGGAAGTGGTAGGCCTCGATCAGGTGCTTGCTGGTCGCCTCCGCCTCGTGCCGTTCCTTCTCGTCCGTAAAACGGTCGGGATGGTGCACCTTCATGAGCGTCTTGTACAGCTTGGACAGCTCCGCGAGGTCGCTCTTGGCGGTGGCGCCCAGGAGCCTGCGACTATCGATGATCTTCTTCATGGCCTTCGTTACGGATCGCGAAGGTCGCGTTTCCTGTCGGGATGGCGATCAAGCCCTACCGTTTGTTCCCTTTCCCGGGCGTGGGCACCAGGGGACATTCCCGGTCCAGCGCGGCCTGCAGCGGCCTTGCATCGGTGTCGTCTTCGGTGGCCAGGTAACGGGCATGCCAGTTCCGGGCGTCCTCACAATCCTTCAGCAGGAGGCCGCACACCGTGCGCTTCATGATCACGGCCGCATCCTCGGGTGCGTGTCGGTGGGCCCGGTCGAGCAGTGCGCGCGCCGTACGCACCATGGTATCGGCCCGTTCGGGGTGCTTTTCGAGCTCCACATATTGACCGGCGATCAAGGTGCTGGCCATTTCCCGCAACAGGGGCACATGGGTGCTGTCCATGGCCAATCCGTCCGCGAATTGCTGGCCCCCCTCGGTGTTGCGGTCCAGGGCCAGGAAGAACAGTCCGTAGCCATGGAAGGGTGTGGCGTTGCTGCTGTCCACCAGCCAGGCATGGTTGAAGCGGTACATGGCGCTGACCAGATCACCCTCCTGCAAGTGCTGCAGGCCCAGTTGGACCAGACGTTCGGAGGCGACACGACGGTCCGGTTCAGACTCGAGGATTCGTGTCACGAGCACATCGTTCGAAATGCGCTGTTCCGGCGTGAAGACATGACCTTGGAAGTGCGGTTTCAGTCGGGCATCGACCTGCGAACGGGCCTGCCACTCCGGATAGGTGAGGTGCTGGGCGCTTATGGCCAGGGGCAGCAGCAGGGAAAGGACAAGCAGGAGGCGCAACGGGATGATGTGTTTCACGTGGATCGGTAAGGCAGCGGAAGAACTGGGGCGGCGGTCGAGTTCTCTTCTCCGGCCCAGCGAATAGTGTACCGAAAGTAGATCGGTCACGAGACTGTTCAGTAAAGTGTGTCAGGTCGGATTACGAACTTCAAACCCTGACCAATGGAAACCAAGACTGAAAAGTTCGATTACGAAGCCTTCGAGAAGGAGGCAATGAGACAACTGCTACTGGGCAAGCCACTCAGT
>JBGTAJ010000036.1:0-2333 GCA_041749915.1 Flavobacteriales bacterium | reverse complement strand
TAGGACGTGTGGCTTTGTGGGAATGCTGCCTTTGCATTCGTCGACAAGAGCTACCGCTCCTTGACCCACGTGGCGCCCATCACCGTACCCCGTTCATCGCGCACGGTGATCCGGTACAGCCCCGCTGGCAGGTCCTCCGTGCCGATCACCGGCCGTTCCTCGGCTGTGCGCTGTTGCAGCACCATGCGCCCGGTGGCATCTAAGAGGGTGATGGTGTGTGGGCCGGGTGGGAGGGTGAGGTTGATTTGATCGGTGCCGGGATTTGGAAACGGCATCCCTATCGGTTCTTGTTGTTCCGGCACCTGCACCGTGAAGGCGCAATTTCCCGCCCAAGTCCATGACCATCCGTGGAACTCATTGATCATCTGATCCCGGTAACAACGCAACCACCCTGTGGTCCAGTCGGTCAGCAAGGTCTCCCTGGGATCGATGTAGAAGAAGTCGCTACCGATCCGCTCGCGCATGGTGTCCGTTGCGAACAAGAGAAAGGGTTCCTCCACCACCACATAGCGCAAGGGGATCCCTTCGACCACGGATGTACCGGTGTCGAGCACGTTGAAGCGAGCGAAGCCATCCTGATGGTGAATGTTCCAGTGCTGGCCAGGTTCGGCACTGAACCACATCAAGGTATCGTATGTGCTTGACCACTGGTCCCAGATGTGGACCACCCCGTCCGCATAGCGTGTAAAGAGCGGTTCCAACTCTTGGGTGAAAGGCTGTCCCGAAAGGCGGGTTGGGTTGATAAGCGTGGATCGTCTGATCGATGCGTTGTGCATTGTAGCCACCCACCAATGAATCGCCGCTGTACCACGCTCGGGTGATCCCGTTTGCTTGCTGATTGCCGAAGGAATAGATCCACTCGGCCCCCGGAGGGCACCAGCTTTGGCCCCCGCACAATCCAGAAGAAACCACTAGCAGCAAGACAAGGTGGTTGCGCATGGTGTGAAGTTAAACACTCCCATGACGTTCCAGCACACCGCCGTGCTGCCTGCCGCTAGGGCACCTGCTCTGCCCGAACGGTCGTGGGCACCGACCCGCCGATGGTGAGCAGCACAGGGTCGCGATCATTGCCCGATCCGGTGTAGCTGATGGATCCGTCCATCGTCACATCCGCCTGCGCGTATCCGCTGACCACGTTGGTGGGCACGCTGCCACCCACCTGGACAAGGATGGGGTCGCGATCATTATTGACACCGGTGTAGATGATGAGACCATCACGCTGCACGTCGCCCGGCCATTGTGTGCGCACGGTCCCTTCGGTGCGCATCCCATCGTTGCCATGAAGTGGGAAGGAAGGGTCCTCGAAGATCGCCACGGTGGGGGCGTCCTTGGAGAAGGTGAGCTGAGAAGCGCTCATCACCCCGAGGTGGTTGCGATGATGCACCACCAGGTGATGGTCGCCCAGCAGGGAGGCCCAGCGTACGGGCGAGGTCCCGTCGAGGTCCACGATGTCGCCATCGCGCTGCAGCAGGCAGCTTCGGGTGGACAAAACCTCCGTCGGGTCCGCTGCGCTGCGTTGCTCCAGCACGATCCAATCCACCACGGCATCCGGTCCCGTGACGGAAAGAACACTGGGAACGATGGTCTCTCCACCACCGAACAAGGCATGCGGGTAACCCAGGCCGGTGAATGGTTCGCTCAGCGGGATCAGACCGGTCATGCGCAGACCATCCGTCATCGTGGACGTGTTGGGGTCAAAGGGCCCGCCGAGCAGGGTGCTGGCCTCCACGAGGACCGGCGCACAGACGGGGATCAAGGAGCGACCATCCAATTGCCAGGCCGCGTTGTTCTCCACGCAGAGGTAGGCCAGCACAGTGGGCACCAGGTCCGCCTGTGTGGGCGTCCGGCCCAGATCGGTGGTCACCAGGGCCGATGTGTTGGTGGCCCATGTGGCGCTCGTGGGCGCGTTCGACGTGAAGTGCTGGGCCGCTGGGCCACCTGCCACCGTGTTGGCGAGCAGTCCTCCGGAACCTTCTGTCATCGGCCAATGTCCCAGGAGGTCCGCAGTGTTCGGGTGGGCGGGCGTCAGTGGCTTGCCGCTCCAGGCCGAGATCGTCCCGATGGAAAGTGCCGCGTTCCAAATGCGCACATCGGCGACCGTTCCCGTGAGCGCCGTACCATAGGTGGTGGTGCCATCCTGTCCCACGCAGAGCTGCAAGGCCGTATTGTTGTTGCCGATCAGCGCCATGCTTGCCGAACGCAGCAGGAGGCCGTCCTGGAAGATGCGTGCTTCCCCGTCGCGGTCGCAGGTCACCGCGATATGGTGCCACTGGTCGTCGTTGATCGGCAGTCCGCTCAGGTCCACGCGGTCGGCACCGTCGCCGATGTTGAAC
>JBGTAJ010000035.1:0-1655 GCA_041749915.1 Flavobacteriales bacterium | reverse complement strand
GGGAAGAGGCGCACCCACAGGGTCTGTCCGGCCAACGCCGGGTTGTTCAGGATGATGAAGGGCTCGGGGTCCTGCGGCGAGAGATCGGCGTTGCAGGCGACCTCCGTCCAGATGTTCACCTGCATGGCGGTGCTCGCGCTCGCCGTGGCAGCATTGCTCAGCGTAAAGGTGGTGGCGTTCACGATGGAGGCCACCGTGGTGCCAGCGGGGATGCCGGTGCCCGCCACGATCATGCCCACCACCATGCCCGAGGTATTGCTGCCGGTCACCAGTGTGAAGCCTTCGGTGCGTGTGCCGTTGAGCACATAGGCCGTGGTGCATGCAGCAGAGGCGTAGAGGGCCATCGCCATGTCGCTGGCGGTCACGTGCTCCAACTGGACGACCAGTGCGCCGGAGGCCGGCATCACGAGGCTGGCCCACACATCATTGCCGGCAAAGGTGCCACAGGAGGTGGAAGGCACACCCGTCGTGGTCGTTGACCAGTTGGAACCCATGACCAGTGGGGTGGAGCAATAGGTGTTCACGGGCAGGGGGAGCGCTCCGCAGGGATCGTCGTAGGGCGGCGGGTCGGGGATCTCCGAACACGTGATGGTCAGGGTGCCGCATAGGGCGTGGTTCGGGATGCAGGGGTTTCCGGCTTGTTCCGAAAGGATCCGGATGGTGCGCAGCCCCGAGGTTTGCGGCGTGTAGGTCAGCGACGCGTGTCCGTCGCTGGTGCCGCAACCGTCGTCATTGAAGGTGGTGAAGCCGTCGGTGGTCAGGAACGTTGGAGGGACGCCGGTGATGCTGATGGTGGAGTTCCAGTTGCTTGCCGAAGTGCACAGTGAAATGGTGTAGACATTGCCTGCGCACAGGTACATCCGGGCGTATTCGTTGCCACAGATGTCCGTGGTGAACTGCGAAGGGCACACCCCGCAATGCCAGCCACTGGGTTCGGTGCCAGGGTCGGTGGGTGGTACGTTGGAGGTGTAGGTGGGTGGTCCAGCGGGCACGGTGGCGGTCTGCCAATCGGCATTGGGCACCGGGGTGGTCAGGTTGATCGGTGCCGTGGAGGATTGTGTGGCGGCAGTGCTCATCGTGAAGGTGGACGCATTGACGATGCTGGCCACCACCGTTCCCGTCGGGATGCCCGAGCCTTGCAGCGGCATACCCACGTAGAGCAGGGACGTGTTGCTTCCCGTGACCGTGATGGAGTTCAAGGTCCGCGTTCCAGCCACCTGCGTGGTGGACGTTCCCGTGCATTGGGCCTGTGTCGCTTGCGCCGCAAGGAGCACGATGAGCACGGCCAATGATCGGATCAGCAGGGCAGGGGAGGACATGGTGCGAAGGTTCAGGGCTTAACGAACTTAGTCATTCGGTGAACGCCGTATACATGGGTATCACCCGAGTGTCTTGCAGGGATCGATGGGGATAAGAACTTTGGGTGCTGCTGCGTGTTCCCATCCCGCTGTAACCAACGCACCCATGATCCGATCCCTGCTTCTCACCACTTCATTGGCCACCGGACTTTTCCTGCAGGCCCAGACCTTCACCCTCAGCTCCACCAGTGTCGGTGGGCAGGCCACGATGAACGAGGTCTTCGACGGCTTCGGATGCTCGGGCGCGAACGTGAGCCCACAGCTCAGTTGGACCAACCCACCGGAGGTCACCAAGGG
>JBGTAJ010000034.1:0-6142 GCA_041749915.1 Flavobacteriales bacterium | reverse complement strand
AGGCCGGTGCCTCTACCTCTGCCTCCGGTAGACAAGTCCGGCAGACAGGTCCGGCAGGCAGGCTTGCGGCTGGTGGTTCGTGGCCTCAGTGGTCTTTAGGCTTCAGGCCGTGCCTCTACCTCCGGTAGACAGGCCCGGCAGGCAGGCTTGCGGTAAGCGGCACCAGAACTACGGTACACCACCGGCCACGGGCCGACTGACCTAGAGGCCTAATGCCACCCACACACCAAATGACGATGGACCGCTCATGCACAGAACCCACTGAACAACAAACCTAGGGCCTAATGACCAAAGGCCTCCGGCCACCTCTAACTGCGGACAGGTAGGTATAAAAGACCGCGACCCCTTTCGGGGCCGCGGAAACCATTGAAGGTTAGTTCTCACAACGGAATAATCCTTATTGTGAAAGACTTCAGGTCACTGCAAGTGTAATACTATTTCGGATAACTTCATCGCCGCACGCTTGCCGTTGAGGTTCTTGCTCCGGCCACTGCATCAAGCGCGCCTTAACTCTTCATAGCTATGGGAAAGACGAACGAATTGGTCGTAGGACTTGACGTGGGTAGCAACAGCGTAGGTTGGGCGGTGGTGGAGATGAATGAGGATGAGAATGGCAAGGTGCAATTGGAGAAGATCCACGGCATCGGCAGCCGCATCATTCCCATGGGGCCGGAGCTGAAGGACTTTGAACAGGGCAATGCCATTTCCAAGAACGCCACACGGAGACAGAAACGCAGCATGCGCCGGAACAACCAGCGCTACAAGTTGCGCAGGGGGAATCTGGAAAAGGTGCTGAAACTGGTTGGGGCCTGGCCCGACGGTCTTGCCGAACAAGCGGTAGCTGGCGGCACCATGCTCACACCCCTGCAGTTGTATGGCCTACGTGCACGGGCTGTGGACGAACCGAT
Source organism: Flavobacteriales bacterium (assembly GCA_041749915.1). GTDB lineage: Bacteria > Bacteroidota > Bacteroidia > Flavobacteriales_F > PHOS-HE28 > PHOS-HE28. The sequence goes on along the minus strand of JBGTAJ010000034.1, from coordinate 5,234 downwards.
CGAATTGACCGAACTCGGCCGCGTACTCTTCCATATGAACCAGCGCCGCGGCTATAAGGATATCGGCGACCTGATGGATGAGGTGCAAGGCAAAGAGGCCGATAGCAAGGAAGACAGTAAGGTGAGCCGTGAGGTGAAGAAGGTGCGCATCATGGATGTGACCAGTGATGATGACAAGGGGAAGAAAGAGATCTTCATCGTGACCGCACTCGTGGACGGTGATACGATCGTCGGAAGCACACGCAGCGCATCATTTGTCGACCTGGTAGGCAAAGAGGAATACATTGAGGTAAAGACCCGGCGCACGGCAAAAGGCGAGACCATCGAGTTCTACCGGACCAGTGTTACCGACTGGAAGAAGGACAAGGACAAGCTGGATGCCCAGTTGGAGGCAAGCGGCCTGCATCCGGGGCAGTTCTTCTTTGCGGAATTCCAGTCGGACCCTCTGAACAGGATCCGGGAGCGTATCGTTTTGCGGGAACGCTATAAGGCCGAGTTCACCGCCATCTGGGAACGCCAAGCTGCAACACATGAGAGCCTGAAGGATCCAGCCACACGGGACCGGGTCGTACGCACCCTGATCCCCAACAACGAGAAGGAACAGAAGGTGTGGTTGCAGCGCGACTTGGGTCGTTTTGTGCGGGACTATGTCATCTACTATCAGCGCCCGCTGAAGTCGCAGCGCAGTTCCATCGGCCAGTGCCGCTTCGAGACCGGATGGCCCAAGACCGCAGAGCAAGCGGGCATTCCTGCCAAGCCTGTTATGCCGGTGAGTTCTCCGATCTACCAGTTGTTCCGGATCTGGCAACAAGTCAACAACATCAAGATCTATGACCGCGAACTGAAGGAACAGACGCTCACAGCTGATGAACGTATTCGCATCGTACACTACCTCATTGAGCATTCGGAGCTCAAGAGCGAGAACCTCATGAAGGTTCTTGGTCGCGGAAAGGAAGAGCGTGAGAACAACCTGCGCGCCAACCTGCCGGGTCACCAGACCTTGGACAAGCTGCGCAAGCACCTGAAGTCAACGGATATCTGGGAACGCCTGCTGCATGAAGCGGCTACCCTGAAGGGCATTCGGGAGTCCCTGCTCTTCCGCATCTGGCATATCCTCTATTCCATTGGAGAGGAGGACTACCGCCGCAAAGCATTTGAAGCACTGCCCGAACTGGAACAGGACGTGGTGGATGAGCTGGTGAAGGTGCGCTATGAGCGAAAGCACGGAGCTATATCCGCCCGCGCGGCCATGCGCCTGATCCCGTTGATGCAGTGCGGGGAGGACCATGACCCATCAACCATACCGGCCAAGGACCTGGAGCGCTTCCAGAAATTCATCGATGGCGAGGACATCCCCGGAATGGATAACGCTATGCGCGCCACCCTCTCCGATCTGAAGACCGTCCAGGACTTTAAAGGCTTGGCTTATTGGAAGGCAGCCACCGCCGTGTATGGCGATCACAGGGCATCTGCACAGCCAACATTCAACAGGCCCGATGAGGTGCGATCGCTGGACCGTGGCTTCCTACGAAACCCTGTGGTGGAGCAGGTGGTGAACGAGACGCTGATGGTGGTGCGCGACATCTGGAAGACCTACGGCAGACCCACCAGCATACGAGTGGAATTGGCCCGCGAACTGCGGCAGAACCAAAAACAGCGGCAGGAAACACATAAGCGCAACGGTGAACGCGATCGGGCGCGGAAGTGGGTGAAGGAGGAACTGACAACCAAGCACAACAAGGCCAAGCCAAGCCGGAAGGACATTGAGAAGTACGAACTGTGGGTCCAGCAAAAGCACCAATGCATTTACTCCGGTAAACCCATCGAGGCATCACAGCTCTTCGATACGCGGGAAGTGGACATTGACCACATCATCCCGCAGAGCAAGTACTACGATGACAGCATGCAGAACAAGGTGCTGTGCATGCGAACGGAGAATGCCGGGGTCAATGGCAAGAACAAGCTATTGGCTGCGCCCTTCATGAAAGCCAAGGGGCCCGCGGAGTTCGAAGCGTACCTGAAGCGCGTGAACGGTTGGGGCCTGAGCCGCACCAAGCGGCAATACCTGCTGGCGGAGGAAGTGCCTGAGAGCTTCATCAATCGGCAACTACAGGAAACGCGCTACATCGGCACGGAGGTGCGCAAGCACCTGGAGCGTTTCGCGCCGGTGAACAGCACCTTGGGCATTGTAACCGACCTGCTGAAGGACGAATGGGGCCTGAACAAGGTGTACAAGGAGGTGCTCATCCCCCGCTTTCAGCGCTTGGAGAAGATCACGGGGCGTACCCTGATCACCGAAGCGCCAGGCCGCAATGGGCACAAGGATTGGCGGATCGAAGGATTTGAGAAACGTATAGACCACCGCCACCATGCCTTGGATGCCTTGGTAGTGGCACTGACCCGCCAAGGCTATATCCAGCGCTTGAGCAATGTGAACCAGATCGATGCGACCAAGGATGAGAAGGAGGCCATGCGGAAGCCCACCTGGTTCCCACTGCCCCACCCCGACCTGCGCAACATGGTGAAGGACCAACTGGAGCGAACCATACCCAGCATCAAGAACCGGCAACGCTTGCTGACCAAGAGCGCCAACACCACCAAGTACCTGAAGGACCCTACGCATGGTGTGCTGGGCGAGCAGGTGCAGCGCAAAGGGAAGCTCTACGCCGTGCGCGGACCCTTGCATGACGAACAACCCATGGGCGAGATCCGCGAGCAGCGCCGCTGGCCCTTGAAGAAGGTACTCAGCTGGATGGAGGAGCAAACGGATGCCATGCATGCGGTGCGCCCAGTGGACAAAGGTGACGCGGCCTATGCCAAACGCTTCATCGCGCATGAGCATGAACGCGCAATGCTGGAAGCACACCTGGCCAAGTACGAAGGAAACATGGCCAAGATGAAGAAGGCCTTGAAGAAGGACCCCATCACCAACGCGAAGAACGAGGCGGTGGAGTTCATCACCGTGTTCGAGACCAAGTTCGCCGTGGTGCGTTCCCTATCGCCCCTGTTCTCCATGGCCATGGTGGAGAAGATCATTGACCGCAGCGTGCGGAAGCGCATTGCGGCCCACCTCAAAGCCTTTGGGGATGACCCCAAGAAAGCCTTTACTGGCGATGGTCTCTTCAGCCTGAACGATGGACAGACCCAGAAGCTTCAGAAGGTGCGATGTGTGGCTTTTGATACCACCATTGAAGATACCAAGGGCTTTACCCGCCTTGAGCACAAGAACGACCCCAACACGAAGCAGCATGTGAAGAAGGGGGAGAACTACGCCTTGGTGGTCTACGAACACCTGGAGACCGGCGCCCGTGAGTTCGACGTCATTGCCTTCTATGATGCGGTGGCCCGCAAGGTGAACGGATTGGATATCGTGGACCCGAAACCCGGATACCGCCACTTCATTCTTCGCAAGAATGACTTGGTTTACGTGCCACGTCCAGGGGAAGAGTTAGCCAGTGTGGACTGGACGGACACCAGGGCCGTTGGTGAACGGCTCATGCGTATGACACAGATGACTGGAAACTATGTGTACTTCCTACCAACAGCAATTTCTACAGTTGTCAACTTCAGTAAGACGGAATTGGAGTACGGCAGTCAGAGTGCAACTGAGTTTGAGGACAGTGATAGCCCAAGAACAAAGGTTAAGTTGTCTTGCGTTCCAGTTCGACTTAACCGCATTGGCACCCCAGAGTTGCTGATGGAATGATCAAACGAACGATCCATATCGGCAACGCTTGCATGCTCCGCCGTCGGGAGCAACAACTGGTCTTGCAGTACCCCAAGGAACTGGGGCTGCCGGAAAAGACCGTGCCCATTGAGGACATAGGCGTGCTGATCTTGGACCATCAGCAAGTGGTGGTCACCCAGATGTTGTTAAGCGCCTTGTTGGAGAACAACGTGGCGGTGATCACCTGCAATGAACAGCACATGCCCACTGGGATGCTGCTGAACCTGGACGGCCACACGGTGCAAACCGAGATCTTCCGGCACCAGCTGAACGCCAGCGAACCGCTGCGCAAGAACCTGTGGATGCAGACCATCCAAGCCAAGTTGCGCAACCAAGCCTGCATGCTGGAGCAGGCCGGCATACCGGGCGATGTGTTACGGGAATATGCCAAGAACGTGCGTAGCGGCGACCCGGACAATCTGGAGGCCCGCGGTGCAGCCCATTATTGGCGGTACCTCTTTCCAGCCGAAATGCAGTTCGTGCGCCATCGCCATGGCGATCCGCCCAACAACATCCTCAACTATGGTTACGCCATCATCAGAGCCGTGGTAGCGCGCGCCCTGGTGGGCAGCGGCCTGCTGCCCACCTTGGGGATCCATCACCGGAACAAGTACAATGCCTACTGCCTTGCTGATGACGTGATGGAGCCCTACCGGCCCTTTGTGGATGAACTAGTGTTCAACATGGTGGTAACGGACCGGATGGATGCAGCGGAGCTCAGCACGGCCATCAAGGGTCGCTTACTGCAACTGCCCGCGGTGGACGTGCTCATCGACGGTAAGAAGAGCCCGCTGTTCGTAGCCGTGCAACGCACCACGGCAAGTTTGGCACAAAGTTTCCAAGGAGAGCAGCGGAAGGCCCTGTATCCCGAATGGCCTTGACGCTAACCAGTGGGAAGGCTCAACGAATATCGCATCATGTGGGTCTTCGTCTTCTTCGATCTGCCCACCGAATCCAAGAAGGAACGCCGGGACTATGCCCGCTTCCGCAAACACATCATGGCCGATGGCTTCACCATGATGCAGTTCAGCATCTACGTGCGCCATTGCAACAGCTATGAGAATGCGGAGGTGCATATGCGCCGGGTGAAAGGCCTGCTGCCGCCCAGTGGCGAGGTCATCCTCTTTACCCTTACCGACAAGCAGTTCGGTATGATGGAGTTCTTCGAAGGCGCCAAGAAGGCCTTTGCCCCAGACACACCCCAGCAGCTGGAAATGTTCTGACCGCCAGCACAGGAATGCGAAAGGCCCCCCGGCATGCCGGAGGGCCTTCGCTGCTGCACTGATTTTTCCCTTCGCCCAGGACACCCTGAAACCGCGTGGCTCTAGCGGTTCAGGAGGTTGCTGGTGGTACAGCGTGTCAAAGATCTTGACCTGAAAGCCTTTCACAACCAAGCACCTGAACATCGGCCTTGGATAGTGGTGGTACAGCGTGTCAAAGATCTTGACCTGAAAGCCTTTCACAACAGGATCGCCCCTTGCTGTACACCGGAGCGGGGTGGTACAGC
>JBGTAJ010000033.1:0-8187 GCA_041749915.1 Flavobacteriales bacterium | reverse complement strand
CTTTGCCTGCTCATCGAACAGGCTTCGGCTAGGGCGTTTGCTCATGCCTCAAAGAGATCGATCGCCTACCGCTTTGTCAAGATCTGATCGCTGCGACTTCTCAACAGGTTCTTCGAACTACCCATCTTGCTGCCGATGGTGCCAGCCCGGGTGAAGGAGTGGGCCTACTTCGGGTTCTTCCTGGACCTGGCCACGGGCATGTACTCCTTCATCGCCGTGGGCGATCCGGTCTCCAACTGGGCACCGATGACCATCTTCATCGGGGTGTTCGGGGTGGCCTACTGGTTACACCACAAGCGACTTGCTGCAGCTTCTTGAATGCGTGAGGGAACTGCTCAGTATTTTCGATGCATGGATCCCTTGAGCGCTCAACGCACCCGCAACCATATAGCCACCCCGGCAGCTGACGAGATCCGCATAACGCGCGTCTTCGAAGCACCGCGCGACCTCGTTTGGAAGGCCTGGACCACGCCCGTCATGCTCGTCCACTGGTTCGGTTGCGCTGTGTTCAGCACGGAAGCTGCGGATGTGGACCTGCGCGAAGGGGGCAACTGGCGCGTGGTGTTGCGCACGCCGGATGGCGAGGACATCCCGTGCTATGGCACTTACACGGCAGTGCGGCCGATCGACCATCTGGCCTTCACCCACCAGTGGGAGAAGCCTCCGGTGGAGGAGAATCCCGCGCATCACCGCACGCATGTGACCGTGGACCTGTACGAGGAAGGCGAGCGCACTCGGGTCGAATTCCGGCAGACCGGGCTCATTTCCGAAGCTTCTCGTGACAGCCATATCGGCGGCTGGTGCGATAGCATGGATGCATTGGCGGATGTGATCGGATAACAGCAAGCGCTTGACCATGACACACCACTTTCACGTTGTGATCCAATGGGTCCTCCTCTGCTCGCCGGGCTTGGCCCTGGCCCAGTCCTCAGAGCCCGCATTGGTCGTTGCCGCCGCGAGCACCGATCCTGTACCATTGGGCCAAGGAGTGTCCGAATTGCCGGGCGATGTGAACGAACGGACCCTTCCTTTCAGAGAACCGGAAGGGGCATCATCTGGATCAGAGGGCATGAATGTCGCGGACTCGCTTTGGCTGAACGGTCTTGTCGGCACATGGGAGGGGCAGGTTCGCGGAGAGCGGTATGTGGAGACCTGGACCTGTGCGAACAATGCGTGCAATGGCAGGGCGGTCAGCTTATCCGGTGCCGATGAAGCTTTCGTGGAGCACACCCGCATCTTCAAGTTCCATGGACAGTGGCTTTACCTGGTGGCAGCGGGAGACTCACCAGTGGTATGCTTCGTGCGTGCTTCAGCTGATGCCACTACCTGGGTGTTCAGCAATTCCGAGCATGATTTTCCCCAGCGGATCAGCTATTCGCAGGATCCAGTGGGCGAGCTCAACGCTTTCATCGAGGGTCCAGGCAAGGAGGAGGTGATCCACCTGGATTTCAACTTGACCCGAAAGTTCTAAAGACTGCTGTCCAAAGACAAAAGTGCACCTTCTTTCCAGAGCTGAAGAGAAAGGGGTGGGGCCGGGGCATTGCTCTCGATCTTTACGGATCGTCAGTGGTATGGACGCTGAGATCTGTTGACCTGCAGGAACCAGGATGCGGTGGCATCAAGGGCGGTATGGTGTACAAGCAGTTCCTGCAAAGTGGATCACCTGCTGCGACAGGTGCGTGATTGTCGACCTTTGCACCATGTCATCGACCTCCGCCTACGCTGCACACAGTGCCACTTCGCCCCTTGCTCCCCATATCATTGAACGCCGCCAACCGGGTCCGCAGGACGTGTTGATCGACATCGCCTATTGTGGTGTCTGCCATTCGGACGTGCATACGGCCCGCGGCGAATGGGGCGGCACCCGCTACCCGATCGTGCCGGGTCACGAGATCATAGGCACCGTGATGGAAGTAGGCCAGGCGGTGAGCCGTTGGAAGGTGGGTGATATAGTGGGAGTGGGCTGCATGGTGGACAGTTGCCGCAGCTGTGCCGCGTGCCTGGATGACGAGGAGCAGTTCTGCGAGAACGGCATGACGGCCACCTACAATTCCATCGAGCGCGGTACCACCGATCGTGTTTCACAAGGTGGCTATTCCACGGCCATCGTAGTGAATGAACATTTCGTGTTGCGCATCCCGGAAGGCATGCCGCTGGACCGCACGGCGCCGCTGCTCTGCGCGGGCATCACCACGTATTCACCGCTCCGGCGCTTCAGCATCAAGGCAGGTGACAAGGTGGGCATCGTGGGGCTCGGAGGCCTGGGCCACATGGGGGTGAAGATCGCCAGTGCCATGGGCGCACACGTCACCGTGATCAGCCATTCAGAGGCCAAGCGCGCGGATGCCGTACGCCTCGGCGCCGACGACTTCCTGGCCACCACGGACGAGACCGTGTTCAAGGCCAACGCCAAGCGCTTCGACTTCCTGTTGAACACCGTTTCCGCCCCCCACGACTACAATGCCTACCTGGGCATGCTGCGTCGTGGAGGCACCATGGTGCTGGTGGGCATGCCTGAAGCCATTCCCGTGCGGGCCGGAGCACTCGTTGCCCAGCGCCGTTGCCTCGCCGGCTCGCTCATCGGCGGCATCCGGGAGACCCAGGAGATGCTCGATTTCTGCGCCGAGCACAAGGTGCTGAGCGACGTGGAGGTCATCCCCATGGACCAGATCAATGTGGCCTACGAACGCATGCTGAAAAGTGATGTGCGCTACCGCTTCGTGATCGACATGGCGACGCTGAAAGGCTAGGGGGCGTCATTCCTGCTCCCATCACGACCGGACAAGGTCCAACTGGCCGCACTCATTGATCATGGTCTTCGCTGGCGATCCCGGCATGATCCAGCTCCATGCAGGTTCCGTGGTGAACGTGGTGGATGCTTCCCGTCAACAACGTCCGATCCATTATTCGGGGAACTTCTCCCACGACAAACGCCACGTCGCGGGCGTCTGGCGGTTCAAGACCGGCATCCTTTGGACCCGGTGGAGGCCACTGCTGTACGGCGGTTCCGGGACCTGGACGATGGAGAAGGTGGATTAGGTGGTCCGCATCCCGGGCAATGGATCCTCGGTTGTGAGCACGAGATCGTTCCCACGTCGTGATGCAGCGCATCGCGTAGTTCCCGATCCACGCTCTACCTTTTCGGCATGTTCGGGATCAACTACATCAGCTTCGATGCGATGACGCATGTCATCCATTACAAGAACGGTCGGGTCGTACAGGAAGGCAGAGGGTTGGCCTTCTTCTATTTCGCGCCCAGCAGTTCCATTGCGGCCATTCCCTTAGGCAGCAACGACCTTCCGTTCATCTTCGCCGAGTCCACCCGTGACCATCAGTCCATCACCATCCAGGGTCAGGTGAGCTACAAAGTGGGCGACCCGAAGCAGTTGGCCGAGTTGTTGGACTTCACTGTGGATGGCCGTGGCGTGTACTAGAAGAACGATCTCGAGAAGCTGAACCAGCGGATCATCAACGAGGCGCAAACGGCCACCGCCTCCTACATCCATGGCATCGGCCTGAAGGATGCCATCCGTTCAGCCAAAGCCATCGAGGAGCAGATCGAACTGGGCATCAAAGGTTCGAAGGCCATCACCTCCTTGGGCGTGGAGGTCCTGGCGGTGAACGTCCTGGCCGTAAAGGCCTCGCCGGAAATGGCACGGGCACTGGAGACCGAGACCCGTGAGCGCCTTCAACAGGAGGCGGACCAGGCCATTTTCGAGCGGCGCAATTTCGCCGTGGAGCAGGAGCGCAAGATCAAGGAGAGTGAACTGAACACGGAGATCGCGGTGGAGGAGAAGCGCAAGCAGATCGCCGAGAAGGTGATGGAGAGCGATGTGCAGAAGGCGGAGAACGACCGCAAGCTCAGGGAGCTCAAGGTGCAGGCCGACATCGCCGTGGAGGACCAACGCAAGCTGCTCATCGACCAGAAGAGCGCCAATGAACGTAAGGAGGCGGATGCGCAGGGCTATGTGCTGGAGACCACGCTCAAGCCGTACAAGGAGATGGATTGGCGCACGCTGATGGCCCTTCGGGGCGATCAGGATGCCCGCTCGAACATCGCCATGGCCTTTCGCGAACTGGCGGAGAACGCCGGTAAGGTGGGCACCCTGAACATCAGCCCGGACCTGCTGGAGAGCCTGCTGGGCAAGGAGGATGCGAAATGACAGGCATCGAGTACGCGATCATCGTCCACGGACGCACGCGTCTTGAAGGCCTGATCGAGCGCTTCAATACCCGCTCGCAGGCCCGGTTCTACATTGAGCGGAACGACGGCGACTTCGACGACTTCGAACGTGAACACGAGCTCTTCCATAGTTCCCTTGCGCAGGTGCAGCGCGATCTCTCGCGGGTGATCAAGAACAAGATCGTGGGTAGGGCCTTTCTGCCCTCGTTCATCTTCAGCGCGAACCAGGTGGTGCTAACTGTGGGACAGGACGGCCTGCTCGCCAACGCTGCGAAGTATGTCCAGGGCCTGCCGATCGTGGGCGTGAACCCCGATCCCGCACGCTACGACGGGGTGCTCCTGCCTTACACCGCAGATACCTGCCGGATGGCCGTGGAAGGGGTCATGGCGAACGACTTTCATAGCCGCGAAGCGTCCATGGCCGAAGCCGTGCTGAACGATGGCCAGCGGCTGCTGGCCTTCAACGACCTCTTCATCGGCATCAGCGATCACACCAGCGCACGCTACCGGGTTGCCTTCAATGGGGTGGAGGAGGAGCAATCCTCTTCCGGCATCCTTGTTTCCACCCGCTCTGGCAGCACCGGTTGGCTCAGTTCGGTCTACAACATGGCGCATGGGGTCCTTGGCAAGCCCATGGAAAAGCGCCCTTCCAGCAACCCTCTCCGCGAGGAGGAACTGCAGTTCGTGGTGCGGGAGCCCTTCAAAAGCCAGCGCACGGGCATCGGCCTGACCGCGGGTCGGATCAGTCGATCAGCCCCGCTGGTGGTGGGATCCCTGATGCCCGACCGGGGAGTGATCTTCTCCGACGGCATCGCCGCCGATCACCTGAAGTTCAACGCCGGGTCGATCGCCACTGTGGGGATGGCCAGGGAGAAGGCTCATCTCGTTGTTCCCGGAAGGAACTGAGGATTTCCTTCCGAACGTCGGATGGTGACCACAGCAGCCATCTGCCTCAGTAGGGACGGTCGGCTCAGTTCCAGGACATTCACTTACTCATAGTGCTGCAGGATCCCGGTATCCATCGGGGTCCACCAACAGGCCTTCTGACCGCTGGCCTTGAGGGCTTCGTTGGTCCAGCTGTTGCAGGTGTGGAAGAGGCTGTAGCGGCCCACGCCTTCGTAAAAGGCATCGGTGCTGCCGTAGTTGGCATCGGTCCGGATCACCTGGGTACGCCCCTGCGCATCCAGGGCGAAGCTGTTCCTGATATAGGCCGCCAGTCGCTGGTATTGTGCCCGGCCCATCGTGATCCGTTTGCACAAGGGACCTTCCTGCACACGGTGATGAAAGGTGGCATGCATGGCCGAATTACCCAGCCCGAACATGGCATTGAAGGCGACCCGAGCTGTGAGATCGTCCCAGGTGGGGGTTTCCAGATAGAAGCCCTTGTCTCCCCAACCGAAGCCGACCCAGGCCATCGTGCTGTCACGTCCGGTGGTGTGCCCGAACGACACGATGCGCGTCCAATCCATTTCGCTGGTCCTTACGGGTACGATGATGTCCGTGTGCACTCCATTGCTCAGGATGAACACCGTGACCTCCTGTTCATCGCTCCCTTCAGCTGGAACAGCGATGCGCGACAAGGTCCATGCTGCTGCCACGTAGAGCAGGACCAATGCCACGAAGAGCGCCGCTCCTACAAACAGCCAGCGGAGGACGCGCTTCGGACCAGTGGACATGCTGCGAACATACGTTGCCGCAATCGGTCAGCGAACCATTACGAAATGGACGCTCCCTCTTTGGCGGTAATGAACCGCCACGTCCGTATCAGCCCCTTTACCGACAGCACAAAACCCGCCGCGAACCACGGCCAGGGGAAAGTCTCCGGCACGTAATCGCGGCCGTTGGTGAGTGCCTCGCCGTGGCTGGCCATCAGTTCGTTCACGCCGAAGGAGCGTGTCATCGGGTCGATGGTGAAGGAGACGATCATCATCAGCGCGCCACTGATGAGCAAGGCCCAGGAATGGGGAGCTATGCGGAACGCAGGGTTGCGCGAACGGCCATGGAGGATCACCACCGCTGTGGCGATGAGCCCGAGCGAAATGACGCAGGGCGCCCAGATCGGACCCACCCACGGGACGGGGATCAGGAATAGCAGATCACGGGAGAAAAGGCTCGAAGGCCAGTCCAGCAGCACCTTCAGCCACACGTAGTAGAAGATGTCCCACACCCCGAAGCCGAAGCAGAACCACGCGAAACGTTCCAATGCGGAGCGTGTCACCAGGGCAGGTACAGCGAGCAGCATCAGGATGGTGGCCGCCTCCCGGCCGAGCTCGGTGCCCACCAGCGTGTTATCCATGGCCACCAATGGAAAGTCAAAGCCCTCTGGGTAGTACAGCGCGCGCAGGTACACCACCACGGCGCTCTCCAGAAAGGCCATGGCGATGAAGAAGACGCTCATCCAGACGAAGAGGCGGCGGACATCAGGACGCATGGGCGGGCAGGTGTATGTCAGCTACGATCCCCCGGTGGTCACTTCCCGGAATGGTGAAACGTTGCACCTCGGTGGCGCCAAGGCCGGACGAGATCATCAGGTGGTCCAGCGGGATCAAAGCGATGGGCCCGATGCTCGGCCAGGTGCGCAGCGCGGGACCGTTCACGGGCTGCAGGCCACTGCGCGTGTGAAAGTTGCGGTAGGCGCGGTCCCAGTGCACGGTGTTCAGATCACCGACGAGCACGGTGGGCATGGAACGCGCATCGATGGTCGTGGCCAGGTGCTTCAGCAAGGCGTTGCGCCGCTGGAAGTGGGCGTAGCTGATGGGTGAGGTGGCATGCACGCTCACGATCCGCACAGGACCATGCTCGGACCGCACGACGGCCTCAATGAAGGGTGCGCCTTCGACACCCGAGGTCTGCACGTCGGCAAAGGGCAACTTGCTGAATAGTGCGATCCCGTAACAGTTGTTGCGCGCTTCCACATGACTGTACGGATAGGTGGGAGCCAGTCCCTCTCGCAGCGCGTCGGCCCACTCATCACTCACTTCCTGCAGGCTCAGGACATCGGCACCGCTGGCGATGGCACTGCGCAGTACCTCGTCGTGGCGCTGGTTCATCTGGTACACGTTGAGGTGTGCGATGCGCAGCGTTCCCTGACCGGTGGGAACATCATGTGTCGTCACCGGTTGGTGATACTGGGGCAGGATCAGCAGACATCCCAACGCCGAACTGAGGGCCGTCCACCGCAGCTTCCGCCACAGCAAGAGGACCGCCAACCCCACGAACAGCGCAGACCATTGAAGCAGGAAGGCACGCGCCAGCATGGGCAGGTAGGCATCGGGGGAGAAGGCGAGGGCCACGGCAACGGCTAGGAGGAGAGTGGCCGGAAGGAGTTCGCGGTTAGGGGAGGAGGTGGTGATCATTGATGAACGTGGTGTTGTTGTTCCAAACGCCCGATGGCACGCAGCACGATCCAAAGCGGCACCGCACCGATCACACCGAAAGCCGCATCCACGCAGCGCCAGAAGAAGGGGATGCCGCGCAGGGGCGCCCAGGTGAAGGCCATCAGCACCACCAGCGCGCAGCACCAAAGCCCCCATTCCACCACCCAGCGGTTGCGCACCGGATCGCGCCACGGACCGATGAAGGCCAGCGCGATCACCACGTGCGCGAAGGCCAGCCAGTCGGTGCCGTAGAGCAGGATGGGGTAGGTCTCGGCGGTGACGGCCACGGCCTCTGCCGCGTGCGCAGCCCATGCGGCGAGATCACCTCCAAGGGGCGCGGTCCATTCGGCGAAAAGACTTGTGAGCCACACCAGCGGCACGGCGGTGAGACCACTGAACAGCAGGGCCGCCATGAAGAAGGCCAGCCAACGGCGGATGAGGCGGACCTGTCTGCCGGAGGCAGGGGCGGAGGTGGTCTTCATGGTGTCAGGGTTTCGGCAGCAACCCTTCAATGGCATCCAGGTGTTCGCGGAAAGCACGGCTGCCAGCGGCACTGGCCTTGTAGCTCGTGTTGGGCCGTTTGCCGACAAAGCGCTTGCGCACCTGCACGTATTTCGCGTCCTCCAG
>JBGTAJ010000032.1:0-3911 GCA_041749915.1 Flavobacteriales bacterium | reverse complement strand
CGGACAGCACGGGCAGGCAGGAGGAGGTGCGGCAGGTATTCGGCTTCGTGGTGCGCGACACGCCCGAGGGCCCACGCCTGGCGATGCCGCTGGAAAACAACACCGCCACGTGGCCACGGCACGAGGTAGGTCCCATCACCTACATCGTGTCGCCGCAGCGGCGTTTCGACCCCGCCGTGGCCCGTGCGCAGGAGCAGGATGTGGAGGCGCTGGGGAGCTTCTTCGGCATCGCGCCCTTCCCCATCACCTACTACAGTTTCAAGGACCCGGCGGACCTGTTCCGGGCCCGGGGTTTCGAGCTGCACCCTGCCATGTATGCCCACGCCACCGGCGGCCGGCTTGACCACGGGGGCCAGGTGTATGCGGGCAACAACAGCGAACGCTACACGCACGAGGTGGTGCACGCCTTCATCTTCCGCCGCCTGGGCCGCAGCGGCATGGACCTGCTGCACGAAGGGCTGGCCACCTGGCTGGGCGGCAGCAACGGACAGCCCTACGCCTGGCACCGCGCCCAACTGCAACGCATGCTGGCCGAGGAACCCGACCGCGACCTGCGCCAGGACCTGAACGTGTACAACAGCGCCTACTATGCGGAGGAGACGAACGTGGCCTACACCATTGGCGCCTTGGTGGTGGAGCACATCCTGCGCACGGCGGGCAAGGAGGCCCTCTTCGCCCTTTTCGCCGAGGAACACAGGGACCTGAGCGCCTTGGAAAAGCACGGCCTCCGTGAGGCGGAGATGAACAGCTGGGTACGGGAGGCGCTGGAGAAGGAGGCGTTGCTGTTCACGCCGTGACAGCTGCGGTCGGAGCGCGCATTCCCTTCACACCTCACAAATGACACATCACCCTCCAAGGAGGTGTGAAGTGTGAGTGCGGAGGTGTGGGCTGTGAAGTGGGGCCGCCCCTCACCTGCCCGCTTCATCGCCCTTTCTGCCCGCTTCGTCCGGATGGAGGGTGGCGCGGTGAACAGCGTGGCACACCTTCACCGGCGCCTGGCGTGAGCCCCCCTGAGCTTCCATCCGCAGCCCCTTTGTTCGGCTGTGTGAAAAAGTGAGGAGCGGGTCTTGCGTTGGTCTGTACCGCGGTGAGCGTGCAATGCATCACCACATACCAAGGAACGAGCCCATGAACCGCACCACTACCCTTGCCTGCCTCCTGCTCATCGCCACCAGCGCCAGCGCGCAGGACTGGACGGGCGCCATCGACACGGATTGGAACAACCCCGGCAACTGGAGCGAGTGGCCGCTGGACGGGGAGAACGTGACCATCGACAGCGCCAACTACACGGGGGCCATGGCCGACCCGACCATCAGCGCGAACTCCGTGTTCCTGCCGGACCGGGTGTTCGTGCAGGACGCCTTGCTCACCATCGCCGCCAACCTGTCCGTGGCCGACCGCTTCGTGGTGGAGGGCGAAGGTGAGGTGTACCAGAGCGGTGGTCTGCTGAACACGGACCGCCTGATCGTGGACCTCGGTGGCCTCTATGCCATCGCGAACGGTTCGGCGTCGGTGACCGGCGTGTTGGCCATGGCCGACGGTGCTGCGGAGCGGCCCAGCACCTTCAGCCAGGTGGGCGGCACCGTGAACGTGCTGGGAGAGATCGCCTTCGAATGCGAGGCGGGTGAGCACCACCCCAGGTACCGCATCAATGGCGGCAGCCTGACGGTGGCCGG
Source organism: Flavobacteriales bacterium (assembly GCA_041749915.1). Classification (GTDB taxonomy): domain Bacteria; phylum Bacteroidota; class Bacteroidia; order Flavobacteriales_F; family PHOS-HE28; genus PHOS-HE28. The sequence goes on along the minus strand of JBGTAJ010000032.1, from coordinate 2,235 downwards.
CGATGCGCTCTGGGACGGCGCAGCCCCCGGCAGCGGCAGCGGTCGCCTGCTGGTGGAAGGCGGCACGGTGGTACTCAACGGCGATGTGGCGAGCACCGCAGGCAGCACCATCGACCTGTACATCGGCCTCAGTGGTGGCACCCTCACCACCCTGGGTGCCCTGGTGGACCTGGCGAACGCGACGGACAGCATCCGCATCACGGGCGGAGCGCTACACTTTGATGGGAACATGGAGGTCCAGAACGATGGGGTGGTATGGTCCGACCCTGGTGATGTATACATCGACCAGCAGGCCGAACTGCGCGGCACCGGTACCTACCACTTCCACATCCTCACCATCTCGGCCGGTGCCACGCTGCAGCACAGCGATCCGGCGGAGATCCAGGTGGCGGCCGCGTGGTTCAACCTGGGCACCTTCGATCCCGATGTGAACACGGTGGCCTTCACCGGCCAGGGTCCGGCGGTGGTGAGCGGTGGCAACTTCCACGGCATGCGCGTGGCCAACACCAGCACCGGCGTGCAGGTGTTCGGCACATGCACGGTGGCCAACGCACTGACGCTGGAGCAGGGCCTGTTGCACACACAGGCCAACGACCTGCTGGTGCTCCTGGAAGGAGCGACGTCCACGGCAGGTTCCAGCGCCAGCCATGTGAACGGCCCCATGAAGAAGATCGGCGACGAGGCCTTCGTCTTCCCCGTGGGCAAGGACGGCACCTGGCGTCGCATCGGCATCCAGGACATCAACGACGCCAGCACGGAGTTCACCGCGGAGTACTTCCCGGAGGGCTATGCCAACAGCGCGCTGAGCCCCGGGCTGGAGGCCGTGAGCAGCGTGGAGCATTGGACCCTGAGCCGCAGCGGCAGCAGTGACGATGCGCGGGTGCAGCTCTTCTGGGAGGATGCCTCGGCCAGCGGGATCAACGATTGCAACACCCTGGTGGTGGCCCATTGGAACGGCAGCGCGTGGGTGGCCGCACCCAGCACCACCACCGGCAGTTGCAGCGGCAACGATGCCGGCACGGTGGAGAGCGATGATACCCAGCCGGACTACGTGGCCTTCACCTTCGGCCTAGCGGACGTCACCATCGGGATCACCGAAACGCAGACCGTGACCCAGCACCACCCCTACCCGCAGCCCGCGGATGGGCACACGACCATCCCCTTTGACATGCCCACCGGCTCCCTGCTACTGCAGGACCACCTGGGCCGCACCCTGCCCGTGATCGCCGAGCGGCAGGGCGGAACACTGCGTCTGGACACCGCCACACTGCCCGCCGGGAGCTACACCCTGCAGGTGATGGATGAACGACAGGTGGTGGCGCGGGCGCGGGTGGTGGTGGCGCACTAGGAGGCGCGCTCCGGTGTTCGCCACCCTGCGAAGCACGGGGCCCTACGTGGTGTAGATGGACCCGTTGTGGAAGTACTTCGAGACGAGGTAGGACAGTGAGGAGACCACCATGAGCGGGACGAAGAGCGCGTAGCCGCCGGTGATCTCGGCGATGAGGAAGATGGCCGTCAGGGGCACGTGGATGGTGCCGCTGAGCAAAGCGGCCATGCCCACCACGGTGAAGTTCACCTCATCGAGCACCGTGAAACCCGTGAGGTTGACGGCCCGCGAGAAGGCAAAGCCCAGCATGGCACCACTGAAGAGCGAGGGGCCGAACATGCCGCCATTGCCCCCTGCGCCCAAGGTGAGCGCCGCCGCCACCACCTTGAACAGCAGCAGACCCAAGGCCAGAAAGACGATGTTCCACACGCCGAGTTCCAGTTGCAGCGGGGCATGGTTGGAAAGGGCACCGGCCTCGCCGCTGAGCAGCAGCAGCACACTGTCATAACCCTCGCCGAACAAGGGCGGGAACACGAAGATGAGCAGCCCCAGGACCAGCGCGCCGATGACGGCCTTGGCGTAGGTGCCATCGAAACGGGCGAAGTAGCGTGCGATGGCGTGGTACATCCGGATGACGTATACCGAGCAGCCGGCCCCCAGGAAGGCAAGCACCACGAAGTAGGGCAATGCACCCGCGCGCCAGGAATCGGCGATGAGCACGAAGGGCTGGCCGAAGTTGATGAGCGAGGACAGCACCGTGGCCGAGGCCGAAGCGATGAGCACGGGCACCACGAGGGTGAAGGCGTTGTTCACCAGCAGGATCTCCAGCGCGAAGACGGTGCCGGCGATGGGCGCGTTGAAGATGGCCGCCACGCCGGCCGCGGCGCCGCTGGCCAGCAGCAGGGTGC
>JBGTAJ010000031.1:0-4221 GCA_041749915.1 Flavobacteriales bacterium | reverse complement strand
GTGACCCCCGGGTTCGATTTGGCCTTCTGCGGAAATATCGACCGCACGGCCACGCCTTTTGTCTACAGCAAATTCACGCTATGGACCTGCGGCTTCGTCCGCGATTCCCTGGAGGTGCGTGCTACGTCGCAGGGCCACCACCTGTACGTGTCGCGATCCTTATTCATCGTGGAAGCATTGGCCTTGCTACCCACCGGTGCGGACATGCGCCTGTCCCGCAGGCCCTGCTGGCGGACGGAACACCGGCTGTTCGTGGAGGAGGATAGCTCGGCCTTCGCAGTGGCAGGCCCCGTCACGCAACTCATCGCCACGTTCCAACAACCCACAGCCGAGCAGGTCGCACAGGCACAAGCTCGCTTGGACGCCATGCCCCCTTCGCTCTACTGGTCGGACGAGGAACTCCTGGGGCAGGTGTTCCTCTGCGCCTTGTTCGATGCGGGTTGGGCCACCCGGTTCCGGGAGCTGCCAGGGAAGTATCGCATGGTGGGCGCCAAGGCCGAGTTGTATGATGAGTTCCTCAGTGTACTGCACGAGAAGAGGAGGTGAGGGTGCATACGCGTTGCTATTACCCGTGCTCCACCTTGATGTTACGGGTCCTCGGCAACTTTATGGAAGTGTGCGCCCTTTCGCATTCCGCGCTGCAATGACTTGGGCTATTCTAGGGGCCGCAGGGCTTATGCACGGTTGGAACCGATCGTAGAACTATCTTTCTTCCCAACCTGACCCCGCCATGATCCATTACTGGTATACGATCGCGAAGATCATGGTGCTGCGAAGGTTCCAGCGGCCGGTGGCGTTCGATGCCACGCTGGAGCGCAGCTTCCGGGTGCGGCTGTTCGACTGCGACGGCCTGCGGGTGATGACGGCCTCGCGGTATCCGGCGTACATGGACTTCATCCGCTGGGAGCTGATCGCACGCTCTCCCTTGTTCGCTGCGATCGTTAAGCGTGGATTGGCACCAACCCTGGGTTCGCAGAAGCTCATCTATCGTCGGCCTTTGAAGCGCTGGACGCGTTTCAACCTGCGGCTGGAAATGGTGGGCTGGGACGATAAATGGGTGTACCACCTGCATCACTTCACGCAGGAGGGGCGCATCCATGCGATCGGGGTAACGCGTGCCTTGATCTGGAAGCGCGATGTGCCCAGCCTGTTGGCGGACGTTATCCGTGAAGCGGGGGGACCTGCCACCGCGAAGGCCCCACCGGCTTGGGTGAACGACCTGTTCGTGAACGATACCACGTTGCTGGAGATGGGTGAACGGGAACTGTTCTCCTGATAAGGGGGTGTACAATTTGTACTCACCATTTGGCAGTTCCGGGTCACACTTTCGGAACATGCAGGGTAGCGAGTGCTGACATTCCTTCGAATGTCCTGCCGTTGCTGGTGGAAACAAAAGGGGGTGGGCAGACCTCCCCCTCCCCTTGCCCCCATCGGAACCCTCGATGAAGGCCAGTAACAACCCTCATCTGCTATACCTTCCAAACCTCTCGAATTCGAAGGGTTTGGGGTTCAGGAAGCTCTGCTCAATACCTGCGCACCAACTCCAAGTACAGTGCATCCAACGCTTCCTGTGTCCCCACCGATTGCCGGTTCGCAACAAGCACATAGGCGCGACCAGTGGTGTGGTGTACGAAGATGTAGGTGAGGAAGGCCCCTGGGTTACCGACATGGAAGGAGCGTGTGCTTCCATCGGTATCGGTGGTCCACATCCAGCCCAAGGCCCAAGTGGGCGAGCCCATGTGCAGGTTGCGGAATTCCTCGATTGAAAGGATCGGATCACGTCCTTCGAGGCCACGCAAATGCACTTGCGCGTAGGTGGCAAGGTCGGGGAGTGAAGTGTTGAGATTACCGGCCGCCATCAGCCATTCCAGCTTGATGTCGTCCGCTGGCGCTTCGGCAGTGCCATCGGGCCGGTGCCCCCAAATGGCCAGGCTGTCGAAACGGTTCGGCGCCCCGAACTGGAAGTCGATGCCATGCGGTGAAGAGAGTTCCTCGACGAGTTCAGCGTACGATCTTCCGCTGGCACGTTCCAGCATCGCACCGGCCAGAACATAGGCGAGGTTGGAGAAGTGGATGCCATCACCTTTCGGTACGGGAGGTTGTTGCAATGCCCATTGTGCGAAGGCGGTGCGTTGAGCGTCGGCATCACCGGAGAAGGCCGTGATCAGGGGCTCTGGATCAGTGTAGGTGTATCGCACCAGTCTTGTGCGAAAGGTGAGCAGGTCCAGAAGCGTGAGTTGCTGGTAGGCCTTCTTGCAATTGGTCTTCCATTCCGGGTAGAGATCGAAGAGGGGCGTATCCCATGTGATGACACCGGAATGTACGAGTTGTGCCGCTATATGACTGGTTACCGTCTTGGTGCATGAGCCGATGCGAAAACGATCATCGAGTGTGGCCACTTGATCGGTGCCCGTTCGACGCACGCCCACGACCTCCATCGCAAGTACGCTATCGGCCGTCAACACCGCATACCCGATGACAGGCACACCATGTACATGACGTAAGCTGTCGACATAAGCGGTGTGCTGCGCACGCGTGCTGTCGCCCCAAAGCACAAGGCCAAGCAACAGCATCATTCGGGTCATGGCTTGAAAGGTAGTGTGCATGTTTCGTAGGTTTTTGGTGTGTACGGTTAGGTTAGTGTCACGCACTTAACGATCCTTGTATTCAGTCTTCGATCCAACCGAAGAAGGCGCTCCTACCTTGCTCCAACATCCCCCATCACCATGCAACACCAGCGCTTGATCAACGCGACCTTTCTCTTGTGCCTTGCGCTGTTCACAGCGTCCTGCAATGCACAGACCCCTACTCCAACGGAGGTTGGAACGGCCGACACGCCAGCGATCGACACCACCCAGATCTCTGCGTACATCGTGGCGGCCTTCGAGGACAGCCGCGGCGATCTGTGGTTCGGCACTGTGGGTGATGGGGTGGTCCGCTATAGAACGTCCAATGCGGTGAAGCCCGAAGAGCGCCTCACCTACTTCACCACTTCGGATGGGTTGGGTGACAATGTCGGGTCGAGCATCGTGGAGGATCATGACGGCAACCTTTGGTTCGGTTCGCACGACGGGGCCACGCGCTTCGATGGCACCACGTTCACTGCGTTCAAGACCGAACAAGGCTTACACGGGCCGGGCTGCGTATTGCTCGTGGACCGGAACGGGACGCTATGGGCCGGCACCAACGATGGCGCGTTCCGCTTCGATGGTACGCGTTTCCAGCCCCTCGACATCCCCGTGCCGACGATCAAGGAACCCTCGCACAAGTGGGTGAAGGGCAAGATCTGGGAGATCATCGAGGACAGCAAGGGCAACATCTGGTTCGGGCGTGATGGATACGGTGCGTGTCGCTATGACCCCAGCGCTGCCCTTCGACTTCGCTCAGGGAAAGCGCAAGTAGGGGACGGATCAGCGTTCACGCATTTCACGAGGGATGACGGACTTTGCAGCAACAACGTGGCGAGCATCGCGGAGGATGCGGACGGCAACCTGTGGTTCGGTTCCATCACCTCCGACTTTCCGCCCATCAAGGAAGGAGGACTGAGCCGTTACGATGGCAAGAGCTTCACGCGCTTCGAGCATGTGAAGGGTCTTACCGCGAACGATATCTACACGGTGTACGCGTTGCGCTCCGGGGAAGTATGGATCGGTGCGGTACGCGTGGGTGCATACCGTTACGATGGCAACGCGTTCACACTATTTGATCGCACAGAGCGACCTGAACTGACCCAGAATTTCGGAGTACAAAGCGTGTTGGAGGATAGTATGGGCACGCTCTGGTTCGGCTTCAGCGGCGGGCTGTTCCGCTTCAACGGAACGCTCTTCGAGAACGTGACGCGCGGTGGGCCGTGGCCCGGACCATGATGCCCTACTGGCCTGCCCTAAAATTTTCGGGGGACGTGTAAGGATCAGCCCCGCTCGCGCGACTGATGGGTAAACAGTGATCCCATGGACAAGGCAGACACACCCGCCAAACCCATCCCCGCCAACTGGAACCGGGTCGGGTACATCGCGTTCACCATCGCAGGCATCCTCTTCACCTTCTGGGGAAGCGACCCCACCCAAGGCCCCATGTTCATGGCGCTGGCGCTGATCTTCGACCCCTACGACCAAAGCGTGAAGTGGAACGAGCGCCCCCGCTGGACGAAGGTCCTGCTGATCGCGCACCTCGGCCTGGCCGCTGCATTGCTCGGCTACGTGATCGGCAGCTGAGCCCGAT
>JBGTAJ010000030.1:0-7073 GCA_041749915.1 Flavobacteriales bacterium | reverse complement strand
GACAGTCCCCAGCGCTGGCGGTAGGTGTAAGATCCGCCCAACTCCAGCCCCACGGTGGCACCGGGCCATGTGGTGAATGCATCGCCACTGGTGCTGTCCATGCGTGCGAGGCTGGCGCCGATGTCAAGCGTTCCGAGCAGTCGGAAGGGTGATGCGCGTTGAGCGAGCAGTGCGATGCTCGATGACGCGAGCAACATGAGAAGAAGGACGGTCCGTACAGCGGGCTGCATCTGTTCAGTCGGTAAAGGTCGCCACCAGCGCGGTCGGCCTGAACCGATCTCGGAGGCCTAGTGCTGTCCATTGCGCTGCGATCATCGTGCCGTACGGTTATCTGCTCATACCATGGAAAGACAACAAGCCAGCAGCGCGGCCGTTCTGAACCCATGCGTACAGCGATCGGTGCCGTATTGATGTTGCCCTTGCTGCTTCGGGCACAGACGCCTACGCCCGCAACAGAGTCTTCTCCCCTCGGTGAGCCAGTGGCGGCCTTCGCTGAAGCGGCGATGGGTACACGCGTAGGCCGAGGGGAATGTTGGGACCTCGCGCAATATGCGCTGAATGAAGCCGGCGCCCGATGGGACGGGTACTACGGTTTCGGTGAGCAGCTGGACACGACGAAGATCCCTGTGCAGCGGGGTGACGTCGTGCAGTTCGAAGGCGTGATGGTGGAGCGCCGCACGGGCAGCACGTTGACCCAGGAGACCATGGGCCACCACACGGCCATCGTCCTATCCGTCGGCGCGAGCGGTCGCTACACGCTGGCCCACCAGAATTTCGGAAGAGGCGGACGCAAGGTGAGCCGGTACGAACTGGTGATGGCCGATGTGAAGAGGGGGAGTATCACCTTCCTTCGACCATTGAACTGATGACGATCCAGCCCTTGGGTACATTGGTCAATTGTGGTCCGATCGGGACCCCAGTTGTGCGGGGCTCTTCACAGGTCATTGGGAACCAGGTGTTTGGCCATGAACGTCCATATATCGGATGAACAGCCCTGGCGATGGATACCCCCCTGTTCGTCGAATGGCGACGATCGTCAGCCCCTTACCGCGTGTAGTTCCATTAATTTGCCGTTGATGCGAACCTTCGGTGCATACCTGGTCGTCGTACACCTGCTCCTTTCAGCGCTTGCTTCCGGTGGTGTGTTCGAGTTGTTGCGTGCACCGTCCATGTGCGATCACTATGAGGAGCATGTGATGGAGACCGGAGGCCGCATGACCTGGGGTGGTTTCCTGCTCCTGCATTTCACGGATCCCGATCACGAGCGGTCCGACCGCGGGCGGCATGGGGAGCTTCCTTTCCATAATACGGGTCACGCTCCCGTTGTATTCCAGCCGGAGCCTCCAGCGCTCCTTGTTGTGGAGTCCAACGTTGCCCAGCCTTATCCGATCAGATCCCAAGACGGCTCCTTTGGCGATCTGCACCGACTCGGTGTGTTCCAGCCTCCAAGAGCAACCTGCTGACCCCTGGGGTCGGTGGTGCATAGTGGGATGGGGGTTCGCTCCTCCTGCTGATCGAACAGTGACGCCTCACTGAGAGCGTCCCACCCAAGGAAGAAGGAAGGCCCTGTGGGGTCCGGTTCCTCTGTAGTTCATGGTTTTTCTGAAGTGGTGATCGATCCGGGGTCGCCCATTGAGGGAGGCCCGGTCGTGAAGTTTCCAAGGGCAATTGAATGAACAGAACAACGCATCTCCTTTTCATCGGCACCATGGTGGCCATCCTGGTCCTGGTGACGGCATACCTGGGGTATACGGGTTACAGCTACTATCAGCTTCCGCTGGAGGAGCGCTTTTACCATCCGAGACACGATTGGTTCAAGCCGAGCGGCGCTTATGGCCACGGCATCGGCATACTGGGCACCTTGATGATCCTCTTCGGGGTGACGATCTACATCGCCCGGAAACGCTACAACTTCATGACGAAGCAATTGCGACTGAAGTACCTGCTGGAGTTCCACATCTTTCTTTGCACGCTGGGGCCGATCCTGATCCTGTTCCACACGGCGTTCAAGTTCGGAGGTTTGGTCTCCGTGGCCTTCTGGAGCATGGTGGCCGTGGTGGCCAGCGGGGTCGTCGGACGCTTCATCTACATCCAGATCCCACGCACCATTGAAGGTCGGGAGCTCAGCCTGAGCGAGGTGAAGGGCATGCGCTCCGAACTGGCAGGGACCTTGGAACGCAGCCTCGGTCCTGACCAAGGTCTCATCCCACTGCTCGCCACCGCTTCCTCGGATCAAGAGGGTACACGAAAGGGCTCGTTCATCCAGCAGTACTTCGAGGAGCGCCGCACCGTGAGCGCGATCCGGACCTCGTTGATCGCCCGCAACGTGGCGAAGGAGGAGCGCACGGCGATCATCCGCATGGTGAAGGATGAGTTCGCCCTTTCGCACCGCATCAGCCGCCTGCAGACCATGCAGCAGCTTTTCAAATACTGGCACGTGGCCCATCTGCCCTTCGCCCTGATCATGCTCATCGTCCTTGTCATCCACGTGGGGGTCACCCTGGCCTTCGGTTATCGCTGGATCTTCTGATGGAAGTGCTCATTGAACAAATAGCGATCTATGGCTCGGTGCTCCTGCTCTGTGGGCTCACCATCTTCTTCTATATGCGGAGCTTGAAGAACAAGTCGGCCATCGTGGAGAAGAAAGTGGCCAAGGCCAAGGAGGAGGGAATGTTCGAGCCGGTATCGCTCCACCCGTACATCGACCTGAACACCTGCATCGGCAGTGCAGCGTGCGTGGCCGATTGCCCGGAAAAGGACATTCTCGGGATCGTGGATGGCAAGGCCACTGTCATCCTCGCCAGTAATTGTGTGGGGCATGGTGCGTGTTTCCATGCCTGCCCCGTCCAGGCCATCTCCCTGCGCATCGGCACCGAGACACGCGGCATCGACCTGCCGCATGTGGACCAGACCTTCGAGACCAACATCAAGGGCATCTTCATCGCCGGTGAGCTGGGGGGTATGGGCCTGATCAGGAACGGGGTGGAGCAGGGCAAGCAGGCCATGCAGAACATCGCGGGCGCCAGGAAACCCCGGCCCGATGGTGTGCTCGACGTGGTGATCATCGGTGCTGGACCGGCAGGGATCTCGGCCACGTTGGAAGCGAAGAAGCAAGGCTTGACCAGCGCCACCTTGGAGCAGGATTCCTTGGGAGGAACGGTGTACACCTTCCCACGATCGAAGCTCGTGATGACCTCGCCGATGGACCTACCCCTGTACGGCAAGGTCAAGCTGTATGATACCACGAAGGACGAGTTGCTCCAGCTCTGGCGGAAGGTGATCAGTGAGCACCAGATCGAGATCACCGAGCACACGAAAGTGGATTCCATCGTGCCGCAAAAGGATGGCACGTTCAAGCTCTCCACGAACGTGGGAAAGGACTACATCTGCAACAACGTGCTGCTGGCCATCGGTCGCAGGGGGACACCCCGGAAGCTGGGCATTCCTGGTGAGGAGTCGACCAAGGTGGCCTACCGATTACTGGAGCCCGAGAACATCTCGGGTAAGAAGGTGGTCGTGGTGGGCGGTGGTGATGCCGGCGTGGAATCGGCCATGCTGTTGATGAACGACAATGAGGTCCTTCTGGTCAATCGCAACGAGAGTTTCGCAGGCATCAAGCCCAAGAACCGTGAAGCAGTGACAGCAGCCATCGATGCCGGGAAGATGAAGGTTGCTTATAAAGCCAATCTGGTGTCCATCGCCCCGGACTCTGTCCTATGCAAAGTGGGCGACGAGGCGCAGCAGCTGCCGAACGACCTCGTCTACATTTTCGCCGGAGGTGAATTGCCTACCGGGTTCCTCCAGAAGGCCGGCATCGAGATCACCAAGCGGTTCGGGCACATCGTGAAGAAGCACACGTGAATACGTTCAGGACATATCTCCTGCTGTTGCTGGTGATGCTCACCTTGGGCGCACGTGCGCAATTGTCTCCAGGTGATCTGACCACGGCCCATGCCAAGCTCGAAGGCATGAGCAATTGTACCCAGTGCCACGATCTGGGTAACAAGGTGACCAACGCGAAGTGCTTGGAATGCCACAAGGACATCTCACTTCTGCTTGCCCAAAAGAAGGGCTACCATGCGAGCGGGGAGGTGAAGGCGAAGGATTGTTTTACCTGTCATAGCGAGCACCACGGGCGCAAATTCGAGATGGTGCGCTTCGATGAGAAGGCGTTCGATCACGGGCTCACGGGTTATGCCTTGAAGGGCGCTCACAAGCCGGTGGATTGCCGGGATTGCCACAAGCCGGACAACATCGCCGACAGGAAGTTGAAGCTGCGGCCGAAGACCTTCATGGGCCTTCAGCAGTCCTGTACTCCCTGCCACGATGATTTCCACCAGGGCACCATGTCCAAGGACTGCCTGGAATGCCATGGCATGGATGCCTTCAAGCCGGCGAGCGCCTTCGATCACGACAAAACGGAATTCAAGCTGAAGGGCAAGCACATACCGGTGGATTGCAAGGAGTGCCACGCGGTGACCACCCGGAACGGAAAACAGTTCCAAGCCTTCGGTGACGTGCCCCATGCGGATTGCAAAGCCTGCCATGCCGATCCGCACAACGCCCATTTCACCAATGCCTGTGCGCAGTGCCACACGGAGGAATCCTTCAACCTGTTCGCAGGCAAGGACCGCTTCGACCACAATACCACGCCCTTCAAACTGAACGGCAAGCACAAGACCACGGATTGTTTCGAGTGCCATAAACGCACCAGTGATCCACTCACCGTTTTCCAGGACCGTGCGGGTGTGGCGATGAACGCATGTGCCACCTGCCACAAGGATGTACACGAAGGCAAATTCGGTACGGATTGCGCCAAGTGCCACCAGGAGAAGGGCTTTGTTGCGGTGAAGTCCATGGACTTCTTCGATCACAATGTGACGGACTATCCGCTGCAGGGAAAGCATGTGGGTGTGGACTGCAAGAAATGCCACAAGGGTCGCTATACGGACCCCATTGTCTTTGACGCCTGCAGCAGGTGTCATGAGGACTATCACCAAGGCGAGTTCACCAAGGAAGGAGTGACCCCGGACTGTGTCGAGTGCCATTTCCTGACGGACGGTTTCGAGGTGAGCATGTTCTCCCTGGAGCAACACGCGGAGACGAACTTCCCACTGGACGGTGCCCATGTTGCGACGCCCTGTTCTGCGTGCCATCTGGTGGAGGACAAAAAGGCCAGGACCAAGAAGGACCGGGAGCGCTGGGCCTTCCGCGACATCGGTAGCGCCTGTTACGACTGTCATGAGAACGTGCACGAGGATGAGTTCGCCGAGGCGGGTGTCACGGACTGCAAACGATGCCACGTTACCGGTGACTGGTATCCGAGCCTTTTCGATCATTCGAAGACCGCCTTCCCGTTGGATGGCAAACATGTGGACGTGGAATGCCGCGAATGCCACAAGCCCGATCCTTTGGCCGATGACAAATTGACCTCCTTCAAAATACCCAAGTTCGAGTGTATCGACTGTCACAAATAGTGGTCCTGCTGCTGCTGGCGGTCGTGCGGTCGTCCGCGCAGTCGCCTCATGGGGCAGCGTTGACACTGGATTGTGCGCATTGTCATAACCCGGCCGATTGGACGAACATATCCAAGACCATCCGTTTCGATCACGATACGACCGACTTCCCGTTGGTTGGGGTCCATTCCCAGGTGGACTGCCGTTCATGTCACCCGACCCTGGTCTTCAGCGAATCTCCTCAACAGTGCATCGCCTGTCACACGGACGTGCATAGCATGTCCGTCGGGGATGACTGTGCCCGCTGCCACACCCCGGAGAACTGGCTGGTGAACAACATCCCGGAGATCCACGAGCAGAACGGGTTCCCCTTGGTGGGAGCGCATGGCGTGCTGAGCTGTTCGGATTGCCACACCTCCGAGACCGCGTTGCGTTTTGATCGGGTGGGCAACGATTGTGTGAGCTGCCATATGGATGACTACCAGCGGACGCGTTCGCCGGATCATGCGGTTGCCGGCTTCTCCACGGATTGTGTGGAATGCCATGACCCCATGGGTACGGGATGGGCCACGGAGATCGTGGACCACGATTTCTTCCCGCTCACCCAAGGCCACGCGATCAGCGATTGCAGCGCCTGTCACGCATCGGGAACCTTCTCCGGCACTTCACCGGAGTGTGTCAGTTGCCACCTGAACGATCATTCAACCACCACGAACCCACCGCACCAAGCGGCCGGCTTCTCCACGGATTGTGCCACCTGCCATACCACCGCTCCCGGCTGGTCGCCTGCGACTTACGACCATGAAACCTACCCCTTGGTGGGTTCGCACACGGCGGTGAGCTGTGATCAGTGCCACAACGGGAACTACAACAACACCCCGAACACGTGCAACGGTTGTCACCTGCCGGACTACAACAGTGCGACCAACCCGAACCACGTCACGGCGGGATTCGGCACGGACTGCGCCCAGTGCCATGACGAGACCGCCTGGTCGCCATCCAGCTATGACCACAGCATCTATCCTCTGGTGGGTTCACACACGGCGGTGAGCTGCGATCAGTGCCACAACGGGAACTACAACAACACCCCGAACACCTGCGCGGGTTGTCATATGACCGATTTTAATGGCACCACGGATCCCAACCACGTCACGGCCCAGTTCAGCACGGATTGCTTGCAGTGCCATGATGAGACCGCTTGGGAACCATCCACCTTTGATCATGGTTCCACTCAGTTCCCGTTGAGCGGCGAACACGTCGGAGTGAGCTGTATAGCCTGCCACGCGAACGGATACGCGGGTACCCCGACCAGTTGTGAGTCGTGCCACATGCCGGAGTACAATGGCACGACGGATCCGAACCACGTGGCCGCCGGTTTCCCCACGGACTGCGCCCAGTGCCACGATGAGACGGGTTGGAGCAACACCACGTTCGATCACAACACCACGCAGTTCCCCTTGACGGGCGAACACGTCGGGGTGAGCTGTATGGCCTGCCACGCGAACGGATACGCGGGTACCCCGACCAGTTGTGAGTCGTGCCACATGCCGGAGTACAATGGCACGACGGATCCGAACCACGTGGCCGCCGGTTTCCCCACGGACTGCGCCCAGTGCC
>JBGTAJ010000029.1:0-2155 GCA_041749915.1 Flavobacteriales bacterium | reverse complement strand
GCCCAGCGCGCGGTGGGCATCAAAGGGCAGGCGCGTGGCGGCCAGCACCACCATCACCATGGCGATGATCCCGAGTGCAATGACCAGTCGCTGTGCAAAGCCCCGCACGCCATGCCAGAGCGATGCGGAGAGCATGCCCAGGGTGGCGAGGACTTCGGTGGCACGGCTCACGGAGCCAAGGTAGCAGGTTGGTCCAGCGCCGCACCGCTGCGGATGCTGCCGCGCGAACTAGGGCTTGTAGAACTTCAGCGCTTCGGGCATGTAGGCCTCGAGGTCCCGCATGCGGGTCTCGTCGCTGGGGTGGGTGCTCAGCAGTTCGGGCGGTGCCTGCCCTCCACCCTGCTGGCTCATGCGCTGCCAGAACAGGGGTGCCTCGCGCGGGTCGTAACCGGCGATGGCCATGAAGACGAGGCCCATCTTGTCGGCCTCGGTCTCGTGGGTGCGGCTGTAGGCCAGCATGCCCAGCTGTCCGCCGATGCCCACGCTCTGCATGAAGATGTCGCGGGCCATGCCGGGGTTCTGTGAGGTGAGCACGTCGAGGGTCATGCCGGCACCTTGCAGGGCGATGCCCTGGCTCATTCGTTCGTTGCCATGGCGGGCGATGGCGTGTGCGATCTCATGGCCCATCACCACGGCAAGGCCGGCATCGTTCTGCGTGACGGGAAGGATGCCGGTGTAGACCACCACCTTTCCGCCGGGCATGCACCAGGCGTTCACGCTGTTATCGTTCACCACGTTGAACTCCCACGTGAAACCCGCGATGCGGTCGCTGGCGCGGTTGTCGGCCAGATACTGTGCGGCGGCGGCGGCGAGCTTGTCACCCACGGCACGCACCTGTTTCACCCGGGCATCGCTGGCCGGCATCGGTGGGTTCTCCGAGAGGAAGGAGCTGTACTCGGTGGCCGCCATGGCCATCAATTGCGACTCGCCGACCAGGTTCATCTGGCTGCGGCCGGTGATGGGGACCTTGGCGCAACCGTGGAACAGGAGGATGCCACCCATCACCAGGGCGACCTTGAAAGGCTGGTTCATCATTGGATCTCGGCGCTGAGCCCGCGATCGAGCAGGGCGGTGCAGCGTGGTTCTAGTTGATCGAAGGTGCCGCGCTTGACGCTGCATTTGCCGTTGTGGTGCACGATCCACGCGCATTGTTCGGCCTGGATGGGTTCGTGGCCACAGACCTCCATGAGGCTGATGATCACGTGGTCGAAGGTGTTGACGTCATCGTTGTGGAGAACGATCTCCTTGACCGGACCTGTCTCGCAGAGCACTTCCTCGAGCAGGGCCTCTTCGGGGCTGTAGTGGGCGACCATGGATGCAAAGGTAACGGTGCGGCGAAGGGTTGCGTGTGGTGGGGATGCCCCATCGGATGGGGAAAGGTCGGGACAAGGAAATGAGGGTGTTCTGCGACCCCGCTGGGGTCGTGTGCGAAAACGCGATAACGCAAGAGCTATGTTCTGCGACCCGCTCCGGGGTCGAATACAAATGGCCGGGACACACGTGCCTTGCTCCTCTACCGCAGCATAACGGATGGCGTCACCGCTGGACGATGCGGCAATGAGCTCGACACAATGGCTCGGTGCCGCTGGCCGAGACCGATCAGGGGCGGGCCAGGATGGAGGGGCCGAACTTCTCGAGGAGGGCGGTGGCCTCGCGCATGGGGATGCGTTTGCCGTTGAGGTAGGCGGTGATGAAGGCGTCCTTCACACCCAGGGCGATGGTTTCCTCGCGACGCTGGCGGGCGGGGGCCATGTCGGTGTACACACCGGTGGTGTAGCGCACCTTGGCGGTCTCGGTGCGCTCGCTGTTGAGCGGGGTGATGTTGAAGAGCTTGTCCAACGCAACGGGGCGGCTGTAGACGCCCACCTGCACGGTGAAGAAGAGGCCCTTGATGGTCTCCACCTGGCGGGCGGGTGCGGCACCGGGAACGTTGTAATAGTCGGTGGCCTCGGGTGCCGGGGTGAAGCGTGCGAGGACCTCGTCGGCGGTGGCCGGGTAGCTGGCCAGGATGACGGCGGGGTCGGTGGTGGCGGGATCGATGGTGGCGGCCGCTACAGGGATGACCACGGTGGGTCCTTCGGGGCGGGCCGCGTCGGGCTGCGTGCTGACGGTGGGTTGCGTGGTGCCGCCCGGTTGCGTGGTGCTGGTGGGCTGC
>JBGTAJ010000028.1:0-12191 GCA_041749915.1 Flavobacteriales bacterium | reverse complement strand
CCAGTCCAGCGTTTGCCAATGGCCGCATGAGTTCTCAACACCCAACCGGACTTATGAGTCTCCCCAAACCCCTCGAATACAACAACCAACACACCTTAAACTTGTCCGAAAGCTGTCCAGTCCAACCCGACCACCTCAATGTGTTCGCTGAAGGGTATCACCTGATGCCTATATCCGAGCTAAAGACATTCTTGGCTAAAGAAGGTCATCTCCCGGGAATACCTTCTGCTTGTCAGGTTGAGGTACAGGGGGGATTCGAAGTGGGTGATATGCAGAAACGCATGATGGAGACGATCGAGCACCAGACACTTTACATTATTCAGTTGGAGGACAGACTCGCCCGGATGGAGCAACGTATGAATGAACTTGAAGCAGCCCGGTGATGCGCATCCCTGCCTACCTCAGCGTTCCTTTCGCCGCGTTACTGGCCACCGCACCTGTATCAGCGCAAACGCCCTATCCAGATCTGACCATCCAGGATTTGGCATGGACTGAGGACATCCATCTCTATACGGTTACCCAACCCATCCTCTCACCAGCCAGCCCGGATCTGCCTGTCACTATCTCAGAAGCGGCTGACGCCGAATTTGTCAGTAGCAATAAAGTGCGACTACGGCCGGGCTTCCATGCAGGGGACTTCGGGGCGAATGGTCGGTTCAGGGCTCACATTGATGAAACCTTAGGTCCTCCCGGCGATGTGGTCATCATTGCCCCAGATCCATCGGTGAGTATGGAGGACAACGTCATTCATGTTCCGAAGTGGGAGAAAGTTGAAATCGGGGTGAGACTGCCTTCGGATTATCTCGAGGCTATCAATCGGTTCTTTGACAACTACTACTCCGACCCGGCCAATGCTAATGTGGCCACCTCAGCCAATGTGGACCCGTTGCATGACTTGAATCCCTATGCTGACGATTCTTTGCAACTTGTGATGACTCTCACGAGCCCTTCAGGTTCGCAACGCTTGCAATGGGGGTTCTTCATGCGGGAAGCCAAATGGGCCTCGAACAATATTTTTTCGTCGCTGACTGAGGACCTCAATGATGTTCACTACCCTTATACTACCCGTTTCCGATTTGCACCGGACGAGGAGGGACTATGGCTGTTCACTCTATCCATCAATGGACCTTACACACAGACTCTTTCTAATCAAAGTCTGCCCAATATCGCACTGAGTGGATATACTCTGCAATGCGAACCGCCACTCAGTGATAACAAAGGACCTCTGCATGTCAACCAGGACAATCGCAGAATACTACAATTCGAAACCGGCGAAGCATTTTTTGGCATAGGGCCAAACCTAAGTCCTAATCCCATCGGTACGGGTTGGAATAATCCTGCTACATACAGTATAAGGAAGGGTTCTTTTGACAACATGATCAGCGCGATGGATGGCCTAAACAGTGTTGGAGGGAACTTCATGCGCACTTTCCTGGGCGATAAACTCCTAGCACATGAAAATGTGAATATTGGCGTATACGATAAATTTCGCGATCACTTGGGGTGTGCCATTGGCAATAACGCCGTTGTTGTAGCCAATGCTCAGCATCAAGCGTGGGTTATGGATCAAATTTTAAATCATGCCCGTGCGAAGGGAATTTACCTCCAGCTTTGCGCAACACCTTATCCTCCCATCATCGACTACGAAACCTTTACTTGGCACAACGATGCGTATCTTAATACTTTCGTTGAACAAACAAGGCATGCCGAAACAGGAAATTATGATATGGCCTATTACTTTTATCGAAACGGCGACCCTAATGACCCCTTGAACGCTACTAGAGGACCATACTACTTTTGGAAACGTAGATACAAATATCTGATGTCTCGATGGGGTTACTCAGTGAATATGCCAATTATAGAACACTTTAACGAAATTGACCAGATGCTCACCTATAATTATCGGGATCTGCGTCCTGGCCCGGGCGATGGCGCCGCCATATGCGCTGAGACCAAGATTGAATGGTTAAAAGATAATGATCTTGCGCCTATCATAAGTGAATGGATTTCGGATATTGGCGCGTTCATAAAAGGCTCACAGAATCTTTTGAATCCTACGGAAAGCAATTTAGGAATGAGTGACAAACTAATCTTAATGAGCTTCACCGGAGGTAAAGACGCGATTGAATCGAATACGGGTTTACCCAATACGCCTCCCAATACGAACCACTTTCTCCCGTTTACTAATCCCGCTGTGGACCTCCTTGATGTTCACCTCGGATTCTTTCCAGAACTGCAGGATAGTGAGAATAACGAGACCGAACCTGGATTTCTTGACCGCAGGATGTATGAGGGGTATACTCATGCCCAGCAGTTTTGGGAAACATTCCCAAGCACATCTGCACCTTTAGAAGAACGCAAACCCTTCAACCAAGGTGAGTTTAACCACTACACTGCCTTTACAATCATTAATCCCTTAAACGGCACTGTCATTTGGGAAGAAAAGATAGAAGGTTTTTTTCACAATTATGAAGTTTCATTCCATAACGAATTATGGATGTCAGCGTTTTCTGGTAAATTCGCTGCTGGCTCATCATGGTTAACGAGTAGAATATTCTGGTGGAGTAATGCCTTGCCAATGGCGCCAGCTGATCCCTTAAACCTGGAACAATTGGGTCCGTTCACGAATGCTATTCCTGGTTCAAACAACATCGACCTTGGCCTTGGCGAACCCATTATAATCCCCAACCGCCGTATATATCACCATCTACAACCTCTCGCCGCTTTACTCAACCGACCGAGCGTTGCCGCGCTTGGTATCTTGAACAATCATTTCACACCTGAGAAATATTTTGATGACGATGACTCAGATGGCATCAACGAATTAGAAGCTTATTATTTGAAGAGTGATTGGAGCAGCGCCATTGGCTGGGTGCATAATCGCAGTGCTTCGATTGCCAAGAACTTCTATGTGCGCTCAGGTCCTGATGAACAGAACTTTTTGGGGTGCACAACTCCTACAGCGAACACCATCACGCTCTCTGGATTCTTTTCTACGCATGCACATTATGTCACTTGGTTTCCAACCCGGACTGGCAGCACAGCACTGCCGTCCGACACCGAAGAATCAGAACCTTTGATGAGCTCCGTCAATGGAGACTTGGTTATCGACTTGACAGGGCAATTCAACGGCGTTGCGGACAATTATTTAGACACCCTGCACTCGGACTATGCATTCGTCATCACACCTCAACCTTTCTTCAAAAGCCTTAACCCACTAAATACGGAAGTGGTTGCTGCTGAATGGGATTTCTTAATATACCCCAATCCAACCCGGGAGTTTTTCACTCTTCTTTTCGGCGATGAAGCAGCTAAGGAGGTAACGTTGTACGACGTCTCGGGGCGCCAGGTATGGCGCGAAGCATATATTACAACTACTTCAACTACGGTTTCGGCTCGTCAATTTGCGCCTGGTGTGTATTGGGTGCATGTCGCCACGGCAGAGGGTAGAAAGATTAAGAAGGTCATCATCCATTGAAACATGAGGACAACGATTCATTTGGTCTGGGCGATTGCTGTGCCTTGTATTGCTCAAGCGCAACCCACATTCGAGAATGTTTATCTCGCAACTGGTGCATACAAACGAGATCTCATTGAACTCCCGAGTGGAAATATTCTCACACCAATAGCTTGGTACCCAGGAGTCACGATCGTGAGTCCCTCAGGTGAATTCTTGCACTCCAAATGCTTTTTCGGTGATTCGGTTCTAACTATGCAATCCATTCGTCGGCGGGCAGATAATGATTATCTCTTCTTGAGTAGTTACCGAAAGGATTCATGCAGTACAATAGGGAGTACGACCATTCGATTCACACACCCTGCAGTTGGCCGGATGGATAGTCTAGGAAATATCACAACGTTCAAGCATTACCGATTAGCTGATTCGCCGTGCTTGACCCGTGCGGGAGACCTCTCCGTAACCAGTGACTCTGGTGCCCTCATTTGGGGTAGGGATGCCCATTTTTTTGCACTTAGACTAAATGCATCATTAACTCCCATCTGGGGGAAACGTTTTGCTGAGCAGGGGGGGGTTCATTTCATCAAGGAGCTTCCCAATGGAGACTTCCTCGCAGGGATCAATCTTCGCTTAGGTGGAGCAACTGTTGCCCGTATTGATCCGGAGGGAAACTTCGTGTGGTGCAAGTCATACATTCGCCCTAACGGCGTTGTTCATGATGCCTACATTGAATCAAATGGATCAATCATTGTAACGGGGTACACAGATAGCACCGCGACGAGTACACAACAACCACTGCCGGTATCCTTTCAGCCCAAGCTGTTCATGATGAAGCTTGATGGCGATGGCGAAGTGCTTTGGTGCCGCGGCTTCGATAGCGCACCGTATTACTGGCATACTCCGCGATGGTCAAAGATCATTCAATCCCTTGATGGGCATTTAGTCATGGCGGCCACCTTAGGCACTCCAGGATATAATCTTCCCTGGAAGCCCCTCATAATGAAGCTGAATGCAAATGGTGATACACTCTGGACGCGAGCAACTGGTGGTCTCGGCTATCTACACGAAGTATCTGACCTGCTTGCCTATTCTGATGGGGGATACATGATCAGTGGAAGTATTTACGGGAGCCTCCCCGAAAATTGGTCCGGTGGCCAGTTCATTTTCAAAGCGGATTCACTCGGACACTTCCCTTGTACTGAATCACAGATTCCAATCAGTCTCGTTGAGCTTTTCCCCGTGGATAGCAACATTACGCTCACCGCAATTGAAGGAGTTACTATGCATGATGCTTTCGTAAGCGACACCACCTTCGCTCCTATTGCCACTTACGATGCCTGCATTGTCACTACCAACTTACCTCCTCGTATGGAGCGTGGTCGCATTGGTGTAAAACCCAACCCCACCCCCGGCCGGATCACCCTTTCCTTCCCTCATCCGCTGCAGCGCGATACCTACTATTCCGTCATCGATGCCACCGGCCGCCTGCTGTACCAGCGGCCACTTCCTGCTGGCGGCACAGAGGAGGACATCGACCTGAGCCGCTTCGGCCGTGGCACCTACATCCTGCGCATCACCGACCCTGATGGGCAGCGGAACGAGCGGGTGGTGGTGGAGTGAGGGGGAACAAGGGCGCGCTATCCACAGCCGTTAGCAAGTCCTGCGGCCCAAGGCCAGTGGGCTGCGGTACCTTCGCACACCCATGCGCCAGTACCACGACCTCCTCCGCCGCATCCTTGATGAAGGGGTGCAGAAGACCGACCGCACCGGCACCGGCACCATCAGCTGTTTCGGCCACCAGATGCGCTTCGACCTGGCCGAAGGTTTCCCGATGGTGACCACCAAGAAGCTGCACCTGAAGAGCATCGTGCATGAGCTGCTGTGGTTCCTGGCCGGCGATACCAATGTGAAGTACCTGCAGGACAACGGCGTGCGGATCTGGGACGAGTGGGCCGATGAGCACGGCGACCTGGGCCCCGTGTACGGCTACCAATGGCGCAGCTGGCACACGCCCGATGGCCGGGTGATCGACCAGATCGCCAACGTGGTGGAGATGATCCGGAAAAGTCCGGACAGCCGCCGCATGATCGTGACCGCCTGGAACCCCGCCGATGTGGACCGCATGGCCCTGCCGCCCTGCCACGCCCTGTTCCAGTTCTACGTGGCCGATGGCAAGCTGAGCTGCCAGCTGTACCAGCGCAGCGCGGACACCTTCCTGGGCGTGCCCTTCAACATCGCGAGCTACGCGCTGCTGAACCTGATGATGGCGCAGGTCTGCGGCCTGAAACCCGGCGAGTTCGTGCACACCTTCGGCGATGTGCACCTGTACACGGACCACCTGGAGCAGGCCAAGCTGCAGCTCTCCCGCGAGTGCCGCCCGCTGCCCAAGATGGAGCTGGACCCCGGGGTGACGGACCTCTTCGCCTTCCGCTTCGAGCACTTCACACTGAAGGACTACGACCCCCACCCGCACATCAAAGCCAGCGTTAGCGTATGATGAGGCGCATTGAATTCAACCGTGAATGGACGGGAATGAACGTGAATGAATGCCTGCCGTTCTTCCATGAAGCATTGACGTCCATGCACGTTCATTCCCGGTTAATGGTTCCTTCTGTACTCTGCGTGTCCCGTCGCTTCAACTTGAATTTTCAACGATGATCGTCTCCGCCATCGCCGCCGTGGCGGACAACGGCACCATCGGCCATGACGGTGACCTGCCCTGGCACCTGCCGGACGACATGAAGTACTTCATGCGCACCACCCGCGGGCATTACGTGATCACGGGCCGGAAGAACTACGAGAGCATCCCCGAGAAGTACCGCCCCCTGAAGGACCGCGTGAACATCGTGGTGACGCGCAACGCGGAACATGCAGCACCCGGTGCGGTGGTGCTGGGTTCGCTGGAGGACGCCCTGGACCGCGCGCGGCAGGGCGGTGAGACGGAGGTCTTCATCATCGGTGGCGGGCAGATCTATCGCGAGGCCCTGGCCAAGGGCCTGGTGGACCGCCTGTACCTGACGCTGGTGCACGCCGACATCGTGGGCGACACCCACTTCCCGGTGATCGACCCCGCCGACTGGCAGGAGCTGAGCCGCGAGGCCCACGCTGCGGATGCGCGCCATGCCCACGCCTTCAGTTTCGTGGTGCTGGAACGCCGCCATTGAACCATCGGCCCGGTCCTTGCGTCATAAGGCCAGAACAACCCATCCATCCATGAGATCCCTGACCCTCGTCGTGCTCGCCTGCCTCGCCCTTGTCGCCTGCCGGAAGGAGAGCGCGGAGGAACCCGTGGACCGCGACTACACCTCCGCCGTGGACCATGACCGTGCGGAAGCCTACTTCAATGATGCCCTGAAGCAGAGCGATGCCGCCGCCAAGGACGGTGAGCTGCCCTGCGCCGTGTCCGTGAGCCTGGACACGGTGAGCGTACCCCACACGCTGCTCATCGACTTCGGTCCGACCAACTGCACGGGTGCTGACGGTCGCAACCGCCGCGGCCGCCTGGCCATCACCTTCACCGGCCGGTACCGCGACCCCGGCACGGTGATCACCATCACCCCCGAGGATTATTATGTGAACGACCACCGCCTGCAAGGGGTGAAGACCGTGACCAACGCCGGACTGAACGGTGAAGGCCAGCCTTTCTTCTCCGTGTCAGTGAGCGGTTCGGTGACCGCGCCGAACGGCAGCTGGACGAGCACCCATAGCTACCAGCGCGCCCGCACCTGGATCGAAGGCCAGAACACCGTGCAACTGCTGGATGACGTGTACCTGATCACAGGCAGTGGCAGCGGCGTGAACCGGAACGAAGTGCCCTTCAGCTTACTGATCACCACGCCCCTGCGGGTGGAGGTGGGCTGCCCCTGGATCGTGAGCGGTGTGCTGCAGATCATTCCCGGATCGCTGGACGTGCGCACGGTGGACTATGGCAACGGTGCATGCGACAGTCAGGTCACGGTGAGCGTGAACGGCATGAGCTTCACCTTCGGCGGCTGAGGACCGAATGTGACTCCACCTGAAAAGGGCCTTCGATGGAGGGCCTTTTTCATTTCGGGCCGTGGTCGATCTGCGCCGTTCATCCTTTCGCACCGAGCCGCGAATGTTGTTCGATGTTCGGCACCATCCATCCCCGGACCGCGTCGCTGCTGCATTGTGATGAACGGTTCATCCCACCCCTTGCCGCTCATCACGGAGCGCTTGGGGCGGGCATGGGCAGCGGGCTAGTTTCGGACCGTTGCCCCCGTGATGAGCTATTTCACCCGCACCCCGATCCGCTACCGGACCATCCTCATCACAGCGGGGGTGCTGGCCACGCTCTTTCTTTTCCAAGCCTACATGCACCACTACGTCTTCCAGGACGTGAAGGAGATGGGCGTGTTCAACTGGTGGCGGGAGGCGCCGGTGCCTTACCTCAACTTCCTGTTCTGGGCGCTGCTCTGTCCCCTGGTCTACTCCATCCTGCGCCGCTGGCCCTTCGATACGCGGCCGCTGTTCCGCACCATCGCCGTGCACATCGGCTTCAGCCTGCTGATCGCCACGGTGCACGAGGTGGTCACCTCCACGCTCTACTACACGCTGCTGCAGAGCGTGGGCGATTTCGACATCGCCGACCCCAAGTACCGCGACTGGGCGTATCACGCCCTGGTGCCGGCCATCTTCACACGCACCATGGAATACTGGGTGCTGATGGGCGTGCTGATCGGCCTGGAGAACGCACGCCTGCACCGCCTGGAGCACGAGCAGTTGCTGCAGCTCCAAAGTGAACTGCAGGTAACCCAGCTCAACGCGCTGAAGAAACAGCTGCAACCCCACTTCCTCTTCAACACGCTGAACACCGTGAGCGCGCTGATGGACGAGAACATCAACGATGCGCGCCGGGTGCTGAGCCAACTGGGACAGCTGTTGCGCATCACCCTGGAGAAGACGCAGCGCGACAAGGTGCCCTTGGAACGCGAGGTGGACCACGTGGCGCACTACCTCGGCATAGAAAGTGTACGGTTCCGCGATCGGCTGGATGTGCACTACGCCATCCCCGCCGCACTGAACGAGCTCCAGGTACCCAGCATGGTGTTGCAACCCTTGGTGGAGAACGTGATCAAGCACGGCCTGGATGCCAGCCAGCACGCGGTCTCCATTTCCATCCGTGCCGAACTGCGGGACCAACGGTTGGCCCTCACCGTCTCAGACAACGGAATCGGTTGTCGTGATGTCTTCCAAGCCATGGAGCATGGCGGCATCGGTTTACGGAACGTGCGCGAACGGCTGCGGCTGCTGTATGGCGACCGCGCCACCTTCACTGTCGACTCCCCACCGACCGGGGGCTTTCAGGTCGAACTCCTCCTGCCCATTGAACGATCAGTACCGTCATGAAACAGATCAGAACCATCATCGTGGACGATGAACCCGCCGCACGCCTGCGCATTGCCCGCCTGCTCGCACAGGACCCTGGCATCGAGGTGGTGAGCGAGTGCCGCAATGGCCAGGAGGCCCTGAACTGCATCGCCAAGTGCAAGCCCGACCTGCTGTTCCTGGATGTGCAGATGCCCGGCATGAGCGGCTTCCAGGTGATGGAGCACGTGCACACCCACAACGGTCATGTGCCCGTTCCCTTCGTGGTCTTCGTCACCGCGCACGACCAGTACGCGCTCAAGGCCTTCGACGTGAACGCGGTGGATTACCTGCTGAAGCCCTATGACGATGAGCGCTTCTTCGCGTCGTTGGAGAAGGCCAAACGCTTCATCGACATGCGAAGCAACAACAAGCTGACCGGCCGGTTGATGGACCTGGTGCGCGAACACCTGCACGCCAACAGCAGCTACACGGAGACCTTCGTGATCCGCGACAAGGGACGGGAACACAAGGTGAAGGTGGAGGACATCCTGTACCTGCGCGCCGAGGGCAACTACCTCTGCCTGCAGTTGAAGGACCGGCACCATCTGCACCGCATGACGATGAACGCCGTGGAGAGCGAGCTGGACCCCGCGCGTTTCCTGCGCATCCACCGCAGCTACATCGTGAACACCGCCCACCTCCGTAGCACGCGCTACAGCGGCAACAACGAGTTCATCTTCAGCATGGCCAACAACGAGCGCATCGTGAGCGGCCGCAGCTACAAGGAGAACATTGCGAAGGCGCTGACGGAGCAGGCTGTTTAAATGCGCTGCTGGCCGTTGGCTACTGGCTTCTGGCCAAATTTTCCTCCGCCAGCAGCCAAAAGCCAGTAGCCAGCAGCTAGTAGCTAGTAGCCAGCAGCCAGCAGCTCTCTCCCTCAAGCATTCAACACTCCCATGAAGGCACCGATCTTCTTCTGAATGGTCACGACCTTCTCCAGGAACTTGTTCACCACTGCTTCATCAGCGTATTTCCGACGTTGAAGGATCAGCATGCGCGTCTGGAGTTCGAACGCAGATCCCAGGGCGAATTCAAAATAGCGGAACTTCTCCTTTTCGCTGCGACGCGAGCTTCCCTCGGCAATGTTGGATGGGATCGAACAGGCAGCATCGTCCGCTTGATCCCGGATCTTGAACCCGGCTTTCGTCGTCGGTATCGTTTCAAGGATCTCCGTCACTTCAACGGCAAGGTCCATTCCCAGCTGCCATATCTCCAGTTTGGTGAAGTCCCTCATGGTCGTATGTTTTTATCCAAGATAGCCTCCGTGCCGCTAGCTACTTGCTACTGGCTACTGGCTTGAGACGGCTTGGCCAGAAGCCAGTAGCCAACGGCTAGTAGCTTTTACCTTAGCCCCATGCACCACCGCCTTTCCCAAGCACTGCGCGTCATCGCGGTCGCCCTCACAGTTCACACCGCACACTTCACACCCCACACTTCAGCGCAACGCCCTCCCGCCCAACCCAACGCCGCCGAGATCCTGCACAAGATGCAGAAGCTCAACGTGCTGGGCAGCGTGCTGTACATCGTGGCACATCCCGATGACGAGAACACCAAGCTGATCGCCTGGCTGGCCAACGGCAAGAAGGTGCGCACCGGCAACCTCAGCCTTACGCGTGGTGATGGCGGACAGAACCTCATCGGTGCCGAGCTGGGCGACGCGCTGGGCATCATCCGCACGCAGGAGCTGATGGAAGCACGGCGCATCGATGGCGGCGAACAGTTCTTCACCCGCGCGGTGGACTTCGGCTTTTCCAAGAACGCCGCCGAGAGTTTTGAGAAGTGGGGCAAGCAGGAAGTGCTCAGCGATGTGGTGCGCGTGATCCGCACGTTCCGGCCCGATGTGATCATCACCCGTTTCGCGCCCGATCGTTCTGCGGGCCACGGCCACCACGAGGCCAGCGCTATCCTGGCCGAGGAAGCCTTCGACCTGGCCGGTGATCCCAAGGCTTTTCCGGAACAACTGGAACAAGGCCTCGAAGTGTGGCAGCCACGCCGCCTCTTCTTCAACGGCAGCACGTGGTGGAAGAAGGACCTGGCCGAGATCGCCAAGAGCGACCCCGACTGGTTCAGCGTGGACGTGGGCGGCTACGACGCGCTGCTGGGCCTGAGCTACACCGAGATCGCCGGGCGCAGCCGCAGTTTGCACAAGAGCCAGGGCTTTGGTGCCGCGGAAACGCGGGGGGAATCGTTGGAGTACCTCAAGCTGGTCAAGGGGGACCGACCGAAGACGGAAGACATTTTTGAGGGAATCGATATGACGTGGGGGAGAGTGAAGGATGCCAGCGAAATAGAGAAAGTCATTAGTTCGATCATAGCGAAATATGACCCTACGAGACCGGATGCTTCCATTTCTGATCTTGCTAAGGCCTTGGCCTTATTGCCTAACACACCGCTCCCGCCATGGGGTCCCAATCAATTTGGTTCTTGGCCCAACCAGAAGGAGAGAGAAATTGAAGTCTTGTACTTCGCTTGTCTCGGTTCCGCAGTGGAGTCGTCAGCATCATCTGGGTTCTTTGCTCACGGGGATTCCATGGAGGTCAAGGTGATTCCAATGTTCAGATCATTCCTGCATCCAGATGCGGAATTGAGCTTTGCGCGCTATCGCACAGGAATAAACAGTTGGACTGAGGATGGCCATTGGAAGGGAAACTCGGATGGAAAAGAAACCGCAACATTCAGAGTTTCTGCACTTGGCCGTGATGAACCCTTCTGGATAAGCAAGCCACACTCCAATCTCTATGATGTCGAGCCAAGCTCTATTGGGGCGCCGGTGGCTCCTGCCAAGAGTCGAATCGACATTACTGTGCAAGACCCCGCAACTAAGAACACGATGGGCACTTCCTCTCACCTCATTCACAAATGGGTCGACCGTGTGGCGGGCGAGCGTATCCGCCCGGTGTATATCACGCCCGTGGCCTCGGTGATCCCGAAGACCGATGTACTCATCGCCACAGGCGGCACACAGAGCATCACCGTGGAAGTGGAGGCGCTCACCGACAGCCTTACCGGTCAACTGAACGTGATGTTGCCCGAAGGCTGGGGCACCACCAAGGACTTGAAGCTGGTGAACATCGCCAAGCGCAACGAGCGACAGAGCTTCACCTACCAAGTGACCCCTTCTGAGAATGCGAAGGGCGGTCCGGTGAAGTTCGAGTTCAGTGGTCCGAAGGGGAAAGCCGATCGCACGCTGCACGAGATCGACTACCCGCACATCATGCCGCAGGTGTACTACACGCCCGCCGAGGTGAAGCTGGTGCCGCTGGATGTGAAGACCACCGCCAAACGCGTGGGTTACGTGAAGGGCGCCGGCGATGACGTGCCACATGCCATGGAGCAGTTAGGC
>JBGTAJ010000027.1:0-2504 GCA_041749915.1 Flavobacteriales bacterium | reverse complement strand
TCCAGCCCAGTTCGCGCGCCACGGTCCAGCGGGCCTCATCGAACCAGCGGGTCAATAAGCGGGGCATGGCCACGTTCAGCAGCAGCATGGTGGCGGTGCAGGTGGCGCCATATGCGGCGGCCAGCAGGCCCAGCTGCGGTGCCGCGTGCAGCCCGAAGGGGCGGAACAGCAGCAGGAAGCCTGCCACAAAAGCCCCGAACACCAGCGCCACCAGGGCTCGACGTGCGCTGGACGTCTGGAGCGGATAGGGGCGTGAGAGCAGCGGGCGCATCGTTGCGAAGATCGGCCATGCGGGCCGTTGGCTAATACCTTCTGGCTACTGGCCTCTAGCTGCTTGCTGCTTGTGACTTGCTCCTTGGGTCATGGGTCTTCCTTCTCGAGACCTACCACGAACAGAAAATGCGCCCCCGGCAGGAGCGCATTTTCCAGTGAACAGAGGACTGCTCAGGGCTGTGCCACGGCAATGGCCTCCTCCTTGGGTTTGTGGCTCACGCTGATGTCGCGGATGCACTGCCAGCTGTCGCCGTTCTTGCGGAAGATGCTGAAGTAGGTGCCATGGTCGGTCACGGTGCCGGCCTTGTCGGTATCGGTCCAGGAGCCGATCTCCGTCACATGGTCGTTGCCCACGAAGAGCTCCTCCACTTTGTAGGACGCGGTGGTCCCCAGGGTGTCCTTGGCCATGCCTTCGGCCAGTCGCTGGCGCAGGGCCTCCTTGCCGCGGGCGGGTTCCTTTTCGCGGCTGTAGCTTACCACATCATCGGCGTAGTAGGCCACCACGGCGTTGGCGTCCTTGGCGATGCTGGCGGTTGCATAGGCATCCTCCATCCCTTGGATCTGCGTGGTGAGGGCGGCCATGTCCAGGGCGGGTGGCGGTGCCTCGGCGGGTGCCGGAGCAGTGCTGCACGAGGCCAGGCACAGGGCCACGGCCCCAGCCGTAAAGAAGGCGGGGAAACGGTTCGGATGAAGCATGGAACAAAGGTGTTGGTGATGGGCGGGGAAGGTCCTGCCCAGTATCAAAGATGATCATTCCGAGGGATGGGCGAGGACCATCTGCGCGGATGATCATCGCGGCGAAGTCGCAAAAGGGCGGACCGTTGATGCGCCCGCAGCGCGAACAGTGAAGAGCACAGCGATCATCACGGCCGAAACAGGCAACGACCTCCCTACGCCACCCTTTGGCGCAGTGGCGTGTTTCCTTGCACGCCGCTCTCCCCGGGGCGGGCTGCTTGGGCCATCGAAGAGGAGCAACTGCGAGCCGGTCCATGAACGGCCGGCACCGTCCGCGGCCACGCACTGGGGGGAGCGACCTATTTTGGGCCCATGAGCTTCCGCGCGAAACTGAAACGTTACCTGCTGATCCTGGAGAAATTGCCACAGCGGCCCAGCCTGGCCGAGCTTGCCGGGCACCTCGCGGACCATGGGCTGGAGAGCAGCCTGCGCACCCTGCAGCGCGACCTGGAGCAGGTGCGCGACGAGCTGGGCGTGGAGGTGGACTACGACCGGTCCGCCAACCAGTACTTCATCGCACAGAAAGGTCCCTACCACGATACGGTGCTGCAACTGCTGGAGCGCGCGCAGCTGTTGGAACTGGTGGATGGTGATACGCGCAACCTGCGTGAACTGGGTGACCGCGTGGAATTCGAAGGCCTGGGCAGCCTGCACGGCATCAAGTACCTGGCGCCGCTGCTGCGCGCCATCCGCGAGCGGCGAGCGGTAGCCGTCCACTATCGCCGCTACCAGACCGAGGCCCTGCGCATCCACCAGATGAGCCCCCACCTGCTGAAGGAGTACCGCGGACGCTGGTACGTGCTGGGCATCGCCAAGGGCTATGCGGCACCGATCGCACTGGGCCTGGACCGCATCGAGCAATTGGAGATGAAGGCCGAACGCTTCGCCGCCGGCAAGGCCGATGGGGTGCGCCGCCACTACGCGCCGGTGATCGGTGTGGACGCCTCGCCGGGCACCGTGGAACGGGTGGTGCTGCGTTTCACCCCGCTGCAGGGCCGCTATGTGAAGGCGCTGCCCGTGCACCCCAGCCAGCAGGTGCTGCGCGATGATGCCGAGGCCTGCGACATCGCGCTGGACGTGTTGCCCAACTACGAACTGCGCCAGTGGATCCTGTCCCAGGGCAGCACCGTGAAGGTGCTGAAGCCCTCCGGCTTGGCCGCCGAACTGCGCGCCGAGCTGAAGGCCGCCCTCGAGGGTTACTCCCCGGCCCGCAGGAAGAAGGCCTAGAACATCCGCTGCTGCGCCACGCAATGGCGGTGTGCACGCGCTCCTTTGCATCATGGACGATGTGCGCCTTTCATCCCTGCCCTTGAGCGGGACCGCTCTTTCCCTTCGCTTGCAGCAGGTGGACACCTGGGCGAACACCCTGGGTGGTGGGCTCGGTCTGCTGGTGGAGCTGACCCCTGCACTTCTGGCCCGGGTGCAGGCCGAGGCTAGAGAGCAGGATGGCCGGCCCAACGTGGAGGCCCTGCACCGCGTGGTGCCCACCCTTTTCG
>JBGTAJ010000026.1:0-11098 GCA_041749915.1 Flavobacteriales bacterium | reverse complement strand
GCGCCACAGGGTCCCAGGTATATACCGTGAGGCAGATATCATAAGAACCCGGAGCGGAGTATTGGTGCCCGATGCTGGGGCCATCGCCCGTGCTGCCATCGCCGAAGGTCCAGAGGTAGGTCCACTCCGGGTTGATCACGGTGTTCTGGATGTTCACGCTGAAGCCGCCCACAAAGGGTATGAACCCCGGGTCCAGCAGATCGCAGGGATTGCTGCCGGTCACCGCAATGGTCGTGCACATGGTCTCCTCGCAGTCACCCCAATAAGTAGTCAGACAAACGGCATAGTCACCATTGGCCGGGAAGGTGTGAATGGGCGCCGGTTCGGTGGATAATGTGCCGTCGCCGAAATTCCAGAGGAACTGGAGGTCACTTCCGAACGGAGCGGATGAACAGTTGTTGAAGAAGAACCCCGTAGTGGACAGCTGGGAGGGTTGGAAACAGGCGAACAGTTCATCGCATGGCAACTGGCCGTCCACCACGACCGATGCGCAGTCCTCGATCCAGCAGGTATCCTGCGCACTTTCGTTGTAGTACCAGCCGGTCACGCAGACCGCATAGGTTCCGGCCTGCGCGTAGGTGTGGTCCGCCGTCGAGCCATAGGCCTCCGTGCCATCGCCGAAATACCAGATGAAATTGGTGTTGGGAAAGGTGGAGGTGGCCACGAAGGTCACCTCGTTGTTGCCTTGCGGGATCCAGTCCATCGCCACCACGAAATTGGGACTGCAAGGCTCTTGGCCGGCGATCGTCACCGCCGCGCACTGCACATCCTGGCAGGTAATGGGTTGTCCATTTTCGCCGGTGAGGATGGTCACCACAGTGAGGCAGACCTCATACACACCCCCTTCAGGATAGTCGTGAAACGGCTGTGCGTCCTGGCTGGAAGTTCCGTCGCCGAAGGTCCAGAAGAAGAGTGTGCCGGCACCAGTGCCCGTGGTGCCGTTGGAGAACTGCACCGTGCTGTTGTTCACGAAGGGAACAAAGTAGGCCTGCACCTGATCGCAGATGCTGCCCTGGGCCTGGACCAGGCCCATCCATACGACGAGGAAGGAAGTGAGTAGGGTGCGCATGTCCGGTGGGTTCTGGTCAGTAGACGTAGCGGCGGGTACCAAAGGATGCTTGGACAACCACAGGCGTGGGCCTTTCGTCATGCGCCATCGTCCCTCGCTCACTGTTGCTGCCAAGCAGCGACCCCCTAACGAACAGGTCCTTACCCGAACGAAAAAGCCCCAGCGGTTGCTGA
Source organism: Flavobacteriales bacterium (assembly GCA_041749915.1). Classification (GTDB taxonomy): domain Bacteria; phylum Bacteroidota; class Bacteroidia; order Flavobacteriales_F; family PHOS-HE28; genus PHOS-HE28. The sequence goes on along the minus strand of JBGTAJ010000026.1, from coordinate 9,856 downwards.
GGCTTTTGCTACCCGGGCCGGACCTGCCTCGAGGCTTCGGGGCAGGTCCCCGGAATGAGTGGGCCATAACGAAAAAGCCCCAGCGGTTGCTGAGGCTTTTGCTCCCCGGGCTGGACTTGCCCCGAGGCCTCGGGGCAGCGACCCCAATTCAACCGAAGATGCCGAAACGTTCTGTGAGGAGGTTCTTCCGGTAACTCTCATTGTGAATGAAGCGAGTCAGGAAGTCGCGGTTACGTTGGCGTTTCAAGAACGCTTCCACCTGTCGGGCCTTGGACCGGTCGCCACAGTCAATGACCAGGACCAAAGCCCAGTCGCTCATGCCCGCGGTCGAAGAGGACTTGAAGTAACCGGTCCGATGTTGGTTCAACCGCACAGCAACATCGCTTGTCTCACCGATGTAGAACTTGTCGCGACCTGCGCTGAAGAGGATGTACAAGTACATGGTAATGGTGTCGAAGTGATCGGTTCATTTGGCTATGGCTCCTCGTTGTTGGGGGCAGAGCCAGTGCCACTGACTGTCATGGACCCGTCGTCACAACACCACATCAAAAAAGCCCCAGCTTTTGCTACCCGGGCCGGACTTTCCCGAGGTCTCGGGACCGAGGCCTCGGGGCAGCGACCCGCGGAATGAGTGGGCCACAACGAAAAAGCCCCAGCTGTTGCTGAGGCTTTCGCTCCCCGGGCTGGACTTGAACCAGCGACCCCATGATTAACAGTCATGTGCTCTAACCAGCTGAGCTACCAGGGAATTTTCCCGTGAAGGGACGGCAAAAGTAGGGACTCTTCGCAGACTTGCAAGCTCCGGACCGGGGTGTTCCCTGCCTGCACCCCATCTTTGCCGCTCAGAACCGATCCTCCACATGCAGCTCATCACCGTTGGTACCGTCGCTTTCGACCGCATTGAAACCCCCTTCGGTATCGCCGAAAAGACCGTGGGCGGCGCAGCCACCTACATCTCCCTGGCCGCGTCCATCTTTCTGGACAAGATGGGCCTGGTGAGTGTGGTGGGCGACGATTTCCCCACCAGCGTGATGGATGATCTTCGCCGCCGTGGTGTGGACCTCCAAGGGCTGGAAGTGCTCCAAGGCAAGGAGAGCTTCTTCTGGGCCGGCCGTTACCACTACGACATGAACACGCGTGACACGCTGGAAACGCGCTTGAACGTGCTGCTGGACCTGGACCCCACGCTGCCCGAAGCCTATACCAAGGCGCCCTACGTGATGCTGGGCAACCTGGACCCCAAGGTGCAGGCCAAGGTGCTGGACCAGATGGTGGGCCGCCCGGCATTGGTGGTCATGGACACCATGAACTTCTGGATGGACAGCGCATTGGATGAGCTGAAGAAGGTGATCGCCCGGGTGGACATCCTCACCATCAACGATGCGGAGGCCCGCCAACTGAGCGGTGAACACAGCCTGGTGAAGGCCGCCACGAAGATCCTGGCCATGGGACCGAAATACCTCGTGGTGAAGAAGGGGGAACATGGTGCGCTGTTGTTCGGGCAGGACCGTGTGTTCTTCGCTCCCGCCCTGCCCTTGGAGGATGTGGTGGACCCAACTGGTGCCGGCGACACCTTCGCCGGTGGCTTCATCGGCTACCTGGCTCGCACACAGGACCACAGCTTTGACAACCTGAAGCGCGCCATCATCGTGGGCAGTGCCCTGGCCAGCTTCACCTGCGAGAAGTTCGGCATCGAACGCTTGGTCGAGATCAGCCGTGAGGACATCGACGAACGCATCCAGCAGTTCGTGGACCTTGTGGATTTCGATATCGAGCTGGTGGAAGGCTGAGGCGCTTTACGCCATCCGCTTCGCCACCTCGTCCCAGTTCACCACGCTCCACCAATTGGCGACGTATTCGTTGCGCTTGTTCTGGTACTTCAGGTAGTAGGCGTGCTCCCATACGTCAAGGGCCAGCAGGGGCGTGCCCTTCAGTTCACTGACGTCCATCAGGGGATTGTCCTGGTTGGGTGTGGAACCGATGGCGAGTTTGCCGTCCTGCTCCACCAGCCATGCCCAGCCACTGCCGAAGCGGCCCATGGCGGCTTTCGCGAACAGGTCCTTGAATTTTTCCACATCGCCGAAGCCTGCATTGATGGCATCCAGCACCTTTCCTGTGGGCGCGCCCGTACCGCCGGGACCCATCACCTGCCAGAAGAAATTGTGGTTCCATGCGCCGCCGCCATTGTTGCGGGCCTTGGCACTGAGCTTGGAAACCCCTGCGAAAAAGGATTTCTCGTCGCCGGCCGTGATGCTCTCCGCCGCAATAGCCTCGTTCACGTTCTTCACGTAGGCCGCATGGTGCTTTGTGTAGTGGATCTCCATGGTGAGCGCGTCGATCGAGGGTTCCAACGCGCTGTAAGCGTAGGGTAGGGCGAGCTGTGAAAAGCTCAACCCTGCACCTGTGGGTAGTCCAGTTGCCGGAGCGCCGGTGGCCGTGGTCTTCTCAGCCGCGGAGCAGGACGAGGCCTGCAGCAGCGTGGGTCCGAGGATGAGGCTGCCGGCGGCCACCTGCAGGGAGCGGGAAAGGAATTGTTTGCGGTCCATGCACCGAAGGTAGGTCCTTCAGCAGCGAACAGGAACGTGTCAGCTGCCGAAGAGGTCCGTTGCGCCAAGCGCTCAAACCGCGAAGGTCACCAGCAGTTGGCCCTTCTCCACGGCCTTGCCTTTTTCGGCAGGTACGGTCGCCACCACGGCATCGCCCGGTGCCTTGATGAGGTTCTCCATCTTCATGGCCTCCAGGATGAGCAGCGGGTCGTTCTTCTTCACCGCATCACCGGGCTTCACCAGGATGTTGAGCACCAGCCCTGGCATGGGGGCCTTGATCTCGCGTACCTTCTGGGTGGTCTTGTCCAGGCCCAGCGTGCGCATCAGGCGGCTCTGTTCATCCTGCAGCTTCACCGTGTAGGTGTGGCCGCCGATCCGCATGCGCACAGTGTTGTTCTCGCGGCCCTCCTTGAGCACCAGCACGCGGTGGCTGCGGCCGTTGCGCACCAGGCTGAAGGTGCTGGAACCCGTGCGCACAAGGTCCAATGCAGGCTCGCCGGAAAAGGACCAGGGTGCTGAAGGAGCGGCGCGTTCGAGCACCAGTTCATCACTGGCGGCATTGATGGTGGCGAAGAGCTTGGCCATGGGGTGGGCGAAGATAGGCGGACTACTCGTCGAACATCCCGGCATCGCCGTTCTCATAGGCCTCATCCACCTGCAGGATGGCCTGTTTGGAGGCCGCCACGGCCAGTTGGTCACAGAGTTCGTTCTGCGGATGTCCATTGTGGCCGCGCACCCAGTGGAAACGCACCTTGTGCTTGCGGTACACGTTCAGGAAGCGTTTCCAGAGGTCGGGGTTCTTCTTCTTGGCATATCCCTTCTTCTCCCACTGGAAGACCCAACCCTTTTCCACGGAGTCCACCACGTATTTGCTGTCGCTGACCACCGTCACCTCGGTGCCCGGGAATTTCAGTGCCTCCAGGCCTGCGATCACGGCCAGCAGTTCCATGCGGTTGTTGGTGGTGTTCCGGAAGCCCTCCCAAAGCTCCTTGCGGTACTTGCCGCTCTCCATCACCACCCCATAACCGCCCGGACCAGGATTCCCACTGGCGGCACCGTCGGTGTAGATCGTCACGCTCATGGCTGGTGGGGGAACAGGTAGGTGATGTTCCCGGCGAAGAGCTTCACGCTGATGGCCAGCAGGATGATGCCGAAGGCCTTGCGCATGACGATCAGGCCCACACGACCCAGGAACCGTTCGATGCGGTTGGTAAGTAGCAACACGACCACCACCACCAACATGTTCAGCAGGATGGCGGCCAGGATGTTGGGCCGCTCGATCTCCGCACGCAACGACAGGATGGTGGTGATGGTGCCCGCGCCTGCGATGACCGGGAAGGCGAGCGGCACGATGCTGTAGACCTTGGGATCTTCCATCCCGGTGGGCAGGCCCGGTGCCGAGGTATCATCCTTGAAGAGCTTCACGCCCAGGATCATCTCCAACGCGATGAAGAAGAGCACCAGCGAACCGGCCACCGCGAAGGAGTTCACGTCCAGTCCCAGGAACTTCAGGATGGTCTCGCCCAGGTATAGGAAGGTGACCATGATGGCCAGGCTCACCAGGGTGGCGCGGGCCGGGTAGATCTTGCCTGCCTTCTGCCGTACCTGCAAGATCAAGGGAATGCCGCCCACGATGTCGATGACCGCGAAGAGCACGAGGAAGGCTTTGCCGATCTGGGCGATGTCGAACATGGGGGCAAAGTTGCGTAATGGGCTACTGGCCCATCGCCAGTGTGCCGATCAACTCCTCCACCACCCTTGGGAAATGGGCGTGCTCCAGCGTGTGGATGCGCTGGGCCAGGGTTTCGGGCGTGTCATCCGGAAGCACTGCGCAACGTGCCTGGAAGAGGTGTTCCCCTTCGTCGTAGTGCTCGTTCACGAGGTGGATGGTGATGCCGCTCTCCCGCTCTCCTGCCGCGATGACCGCCTCGTGCACGAGCTGGCCGTACATGCCTTTACCGCCATACTTCGGCAGCAGGGCGGGATGGATGTTCACGATGCGCCCCGGGAAGGCCTGCACCATGGCGGCAGGGATCAGGCGCAAGAAGCCCGCCAGCACGATGAGGTCCACCCGAAGGCCCTGCAGTTCGTGCAACACGGTGCCATCCTTGAGCTGTGCCCCGTTGAAGAGGTAGCTGGGCATTCCGAGGTCCCAGGCGCGTTGCAGGACTCCGGCATTCGGCTGGTCGCAGCCGATGAGCACCACCTCGGCTGCGGCATGACCGCGGAAATGTTCCACCAGGCGCTGGGCGTTGGATCCCGATCCGCTGGCGAGTATGGCGATGCGCTTCACGCTGCGAAGGTGCGATCTTCCCCCCATGGATGAACAGCATGCCCACCTTCCATTGCACTTCGATCGCCGTACGCCAGCAGAAATGTGGCAGCGGGCCCAGGACTTCCATGACCTGATGGGTCGTCGCCGATCCGTACGTCACTTCAGTGCTGATCCCGTCCCCTTTGAGCTGATCGCCGAGGTGGTACGCACGGCGGGCACGGCCCCCAGCGGTGCCCATAAACAGCCCTGGACCTTCTGTGTGGTGGGCGACCCCGATCTGAAGCGCCGGTTACGCGAGGCGGCCGAGGAGGAGGAGCGCATCAACTACGGCGGACGCATGAGTGACGAATGGTTGGATGACCTGAGGCCGTTCGGCACCGACTGGCAGAAGCCCTTCCTGGAAACGGCGCCCTGGTTGGTGGTGGTCTTCAAACGCGCCTATGAGCTGGAGGCCGATGGCATCAAACACCAGAACTATTACGTGAATGAGAGCGTAGGGATCGCCACGGGATTCCTGCTGGCCGCCGCCCACCATGCGGGCCTGGCCACCTTGACCCACACGCCCAGCCCGATGAACTTCCTGGCCCGGGTGCTGGAGAGGCCCGACAACGAACGCCCGTTCCTGCTCATCCCCATGGGTTATCCGGCGGAGGGCTGCCTGGTGCCCGACCTGCGGCGCAAGCCTGTGGAGGAGGTGCTGGTGCCCTTCCGCTGAGTTGGGGCTTGCGCGTGTCGAAAATGTCTTTCCTTTGCACCCTGTTCAACCAACAACGAACTGACATGTCGGATATCAAGTCAAGGGTCATCGCCATCATCGTGGACAAACTCGGTGTGGATCAAGCCGAAGTAACCCACGAGGCGAGCTTCACGAACGACCTTGGCGCTGACAGCCTCGATACCGTCGAACTCATCATGGAGTTCGAGAAGGAGTTCAACATCGCCATCCCCGACGACCAGGCCGAAAAGATCCAGACCGTGGGTCAGGCCGTGGATTACGTCGAGAAGAACGCGAAGTAAAACCGGTCCACCGGGACCCACCGGATGCAGCTCAGACGCGTCGTAGTCACTGGTCTGGGTGCGCTTACCCCCCTTGGCAATACTCTACCCGAGTATTGGGAAGGGTTGGTGAGCGGCCGCAGCGGCGCTGCGCCCATCACCCGCTTCGACGCCACCAAGTTCAAGACCCGCTTCGCCTGCGAGGTGAAGGGCTTCAACCCGGAGGACTTCATCGACCGCAAGGAAGCGCGGAAGATGGACCCCTACACCCAGTTCGCTGTGGTGTGTGCGGACGAGGCCATGAAGGACTCGGGGCTTGACCTCGATAAGGTCGACCGTGAGCGCATCGGCGTGATCTGGGGAAGTGGTATCGGTGGGCTGAAGACCTTCCAGGACGAGTGCATCAACTTCGGCCGTGGTGATGGTACCCCGCGTTTCAACCCGTTCTTCATCCCCAAGATGATCGCGGACAGCGCAGCGGGCCTCATCAGCATGCGCCATGTGCTGCATGGTCCCAGCTATGTCACGGCCAGCGCCTGTGCGTCCAGCAACAACGCCATGATCGACGCCTACAACTACATCCGTCTCGGCACCTGTGTGGCCGTGGTGACGGGTGGAAGTGAGGCTGCGATCTACGAGGCCGGTGTGGGGGGCTTCAATGCCCTGCACGCCATGAGCACGCGCAATGACGACCCCGCCACCGCCAGCCGTCCCTATGACAAGGACCGCGATGGTTTTGTGCTGGGGGAGGGTGGTGCTGCGATCATCCTGGAGGACCTGGAGCATGCCCTGGCCCGTGGGGCCAAGATCTACGCCGAGGTGGTCGGTGGCGGTATGAGCAGCGATGCCTACCACATCACCGCACCACATCCCGATGGTCTGGGCGCCGAGCTGTGCATGAAACATGCCCTGCACGATGCCGGTATCGCTCCCACGGACATCGACTATATCAATACGCACGGCACCAGCACCCCCATCGGCGATCCGCAGGAGGTGAAGGCCATCCAGCGTCTGTTCGGTGAGCATGCCTATGCCCTGAACATCAGTGCCACCAAGAGCATGACCGGGCACCTGCTCGGTGGGGCCGGAGCGGTGGAAGGTGTGGCGGCGATCATGGCCGTGAAGACGGACATCGTGCCACCGACGATCAATCACTTCACGGACGATCCCGAGATCGATCCGAAGCTGAACTTCACCTTCAATGTGGCCCAGAAGCGCACCGTCAACATGGCGCTGAGCAACACCTTCGGGTTCGGTGGCCACAACACCACGGTGATCTTCCGCAAGTACAGCTGACCGCTCGTGCTTCGCAGCCTCTTCAGCCGCGCACGGAACCCCGAGGAACGTCGGGTACGGGCATGGTGTCGGCAGACCCTGGGCATCACCCCGGGCGATCTTCCCCTGTACCGTCAAGCCCTCCGGCACGTGAGCGCCGTTGTCGACGAACGTCCCGACCTACCGGACAATGAGCGCCTTGAGTTCCTGGGCGATGCCGTGCTGGATGCCATCATCGGTGGCCTGTTGTTCACCACCTACCCGGAAAAAGGGGAGGGATTCCTGACGCGCATGCGCAGCAAGTTGGTGAGCCGTAGCCAGCTTAATCTCCTCGCAAAGCACATCAGCATCGAGCGGGTCATGGAAAGCAACGTGGCACGCGGCCATGAATCCTCCGTGCCCGGCAACGCGCTGGAGGCCCTGATCGGCGCACTGTTCCTGGATAAAGGATTCGAGCGTACCCGCAAGATCGTGGTGAAGCTCATCCACCAGCACTTCGATCTCAAGGAGATCGAGAAGGAGGACAAGGATGGGAAGAGCCGTCTGCTGGAATGGGGCCAGAAGCGCCGCAAGAAGGTGGAGTTCGTGATCCGCGAGGAAGGCGGCGGCACCCGGGGCAAGGTGTATGTGGCCGAGGTTCACATCAACGGTGAGGTGAAGGGGACCGGTCGTGGGATCAGCAAGAAGACCGCGGAACAGGATGCCGCGCAAAGCGCCTTCCGCTCCATGCGTTCCCGCAAACCCTCCACACCCCGCGCACAGGTCGCGAACGAAGAGGTGAAGCCGGCCGCACGCCGCAGACCTCCGCGCCGCCGCCCCGACAAGGACCCCGGGATCACACACTGATGCCACCATCGGTGAGCGGACCGGTCGCGTGAAGCGCACTTCCCGCAGGCTACCTTTGGCCACGTTACCTCACCGCCATGGCCAAATACAAGCTCGATCTGCTGCCCGACCCGGAGGTCGTGGTCATCGGCATCAGCAGCCATGTGAAGGACCATCGGCTGTGCTGGTCCATCAACCGCGCCATGGGGCTGGAGATGGCCCGCCGTCGGTCGGACATCACCGAGGACAACCAAGGCCGTACCGCCCGATTTGCCGCCTATGATCACGTGGACGGCGGCGGACCGTCACGGTACACATTGCTGAACAACCACAGCGGTGAGGGGTTCCTGCTGAAGGACCAGCGACATGCCGATTTTTTCCTGGTGGTGGACAATGAACTCGCCGAACAACACCCGGACCTCGTGGACCGTGTGCGTTCCGCCGACTTTGTCCTGACCGCCTTTCCACTGCCTTACGCCCAATTGCGTGAAGGCTACAAACTACTGCTCTAAGCGAACGTGATGATCGAACCGAAGACGAAGATCGTAGCCACCCTGGGTCCTGCCTCATCGAGCAGGGAGGTGCTGCGTGAGATGATGCTCAGCGGCATGGACGTGTGCCGACTGAACTTCAGCCATGGCAACTATGCCTTCTATGTGGAGTTGATCCGCACCATCCGTGAGGTAAGCGCCGAGCTGGGGCTGCACACTGCCATCCTGGCCGATCTACAGGGACCCAAGATGCGCGTCGGTGAGATGCTCGATGGGCCGATCGAACTGGTGGACGGCTCCGAGCTGGTGATCACCACCGAGGCCGTCAAGGGTCGTCCCGGCGTGGTCAGCACCAGCTACCTGCAGTTCCCGCAGGATGTGAAGAAAGGTGAACTGGTCCTTCTGGACGATGGCAAGCTGCGCCTGGAGGTGGTGTCCACGGACGGCAAGACCATCGTGACAACACGCGTGCTGAACGGCGGTACGCTGAGCGCCAACAAGGGTCTGAACCTGCCCAATACCAAGGTGAGCCTGCCCAGCCTGACCGACAAGGACAAGCAGGACCTGGACTTCGCGCTGGAGCATGATGTGGATTGGATCGGCCTGAGCTTCGTGCGCAGCGCCCGGGACATCATTGAACTGAAGGGCATCATCCACCAGCGTGATAAACATGCGCGGGTGGTGGCCAAGATCGAGAAGCCGGAAGCCTTGCTGGAGATCGACGAGATCATCCGCGAGAGCGATGCGCTGATGGTGGCCCGGGGCGACCTTGGGGTGGAGATCCCCATGGAGAAGGTACCGTTGGTGCAGAAGGACATCATCCGTCGTTGCCTGATCCATCACCGCCCGGTGATCGTGGCCACCCAGATGATGGAGAGCATGATCACCAACATCACGCCCACCCGCGCCGAGGTGAACGATGTGGCCAATGCCGTGTTGGACCACGCCGATGCCGTGATGCTCAGCGCCGAGACCAGTGTGGGGCGTTTCCCGGTGGATGTCGTGAAGGCCATGAACAAGATCCTGCTGGAGATGGAGACCAGTGATACCATGTTCAACGTACCCCAGCCTGACCTGCAGCAGGACGAACGCATGGTGACCGACGCCATCTGCATGGCCAGTGTACGCATGGCGGCTGCCATCGACATCAAGGCCATCGTGACCATGACGCACAGCGGATACACGGCCTTCAAGATCAGCAGCATGCGGCCCAAGGCGCACATCTTCGCCTTCACCAGCAACAAGCGCATCCTGAACATGCTCAACCTAGTGTGGGGCGTACGGGCGGAGTACTACGACAAGACCGTGAGCACCGACCATACCATCGCCGACATCAAACACATCCTGCGCAGCAAGAAATTCGTGGACAAGGGCGACCTGGTGGTGAACGTGGCCAGCATGCCCATCGCCGAGCAGGGCATGGCCAACATGCTGAAGCTGAGCCCGGC
>JBGTAJ010000025.1:0-34472 GCA_041749915.1 Flavobacteriales bacterium | reverse complement strand
GTTCCAGCTTCTGGTGCTTTGCCTGCTCATCGAACAGGCTTCGGCTAGGGCGTTTGCTCATGCCTCAAAGAGATCGATCGCCTACCGCTTTGTCAAGATCTGATCGCTGCGACTTCTCAACAGGTTCTTCGAACTACCCTTCTTGCTTCGAAATACAGAATCGATTCTGCAACTGCTCAATTGGGTACTCGAAGTACCGCCCCTTGCTTTTGAGTTGTCCATCTTCATACCAATCGGAGAAGTCTCCGACAATGGTGCCTCTGTACCAGAAGTACTCGGCCTGCTTGTTGCCATTCGGCCAATAGCTCGTTGCCAGCACAGCTTGCTTTGGATGATAGTCCAACTTCGCCAAGAGCTGGCCGTTCGAGTAATAAGCTTCGGAATATGTCAGGTCGGTGAAGTTCTCTCCGGCCTCGATGACATAGAGTCTTAGTTGGCCATTGGGATGGTAGTTCCAGGAATACGCACTGTCTCCTCTTGTGATCAGTCGTGTCACGAGATGAGCTTGGCTTGTGTCACGATAGATTTCGACAACGGTGCTGTCGTTGCGGAACATCCGGAAGTCTGATCCACGAACAGGCGAGTACACCGAATCGGTAGGTGAGTCAATGCTCAGATGCGCAAGGACGTTCTTCGTGTCGCGATAGTTGAATCGCAAAGTGTCTTGCGCCATCGCGGCATGAGAAAGCGAGAGGAACATAATTCCCAGCAAAGCGTTTCGCGTGAGCAATCGCAGCGGGTACCCCGCAGCGACGAAGGAGCGAGGAGTACAAGCGGAGAGCGCGACCCCGAGGCCTTTGCGAGGGGGCACGCCCAAAGCATCCATCACTCCACCCACGAGTTCCAGTACTTCCCGTCGTCGATCTTCAAGCACTCCTCGGTCACCATCAGCGGCTTGAAGGTGTCCACCATCACGGCCAGCTCGTCGGTCACTTTCTTGCCGATGCTGCGCTCCATGGCGCCAGGGTGCGGGCCGTGCGGGATGCCGGCGGGGTGTAGGCTGATATGGCCAGGCCCCACGTCGTTGCGGCTCATGAAGTCGCCGTCCACGTAGTAGAGCACCTCGTCGCTGTCGATGTTGCTATGATTGTATGGCGCGGGGATGGCCTGCGGGTGGTAGTCGTAAAGGCGCGGGCAGAAGCTGCACACCACGAAGGCATCGGTCTCGAAGGTCTGGTGCACGGGCGGCGGCTGGTGTACGCGGCCGGTGATGGGCTCGAAATCGTGGATGCTGAAGGCGTAGGGGTAGTTGTAGCCGTCCCAGCCCACCACGTCGAAGGGGTGGCTGGCGTACACCAGCTCGTGCAGCATGTTCTGCTTCTTCACCTTGATCACGAAGTCGCCCTTCTCATCGTGGGTCTCCAGTTTCTTCGGGCGACGGATGTCGCGCTCACAGAACGGCGAATGCTCCAGCAGCTGGCCAAAGTAGTTGCGGTAGCGCTTCGGCGTGTACATGGGGCGGTGGCTCTCCACGATGAACAGGCGGTTGTCGCTGTCCTTGAACTCCATCGTGTAGATCATCCCGCGGGGGATCATCAGGTAGTCGCCGTACTTGAAATCGATGTTGCCCAGGAAGGTGCGCAGGGTGCCGCTGCCCTTGTGCACGAAGATCATCTCGTCGCAGTCGGCGTTCTTGTAGAAGTAGTCCACGCTTTTCGCCTGCGGCGCGGAGAGCACGATGGCGCAGTCGCTGTTCACCAGCATGGTCTTGCGGGCGGCCAGGTGGTCCTTCTCCGGCTTGGTCTTGAAGCCATGCAAGCGCAACGAGCGCATGTTCTTCTCGATCGCGATCTTGGGGCTTACATCCTTCGGCTTGCGCAACTCCTTCACCATCGTGGGACGGTGCGTATGGTAGCTCAGCGTGCTCATGCCATCGAATCCAATGGTGCCGAAAAGCTGCTCGTAGAAGAAGCGGTCCTTGCCGTTCTTGAAGATGGTGTGCCGCTTGTGCGGGATCTTGCCGAGGGTGTGGTAGATGGGCATGGTCGGATGTCTTTGTCATTCCGGCCGTGAGCCGGAATCGCGTGTATTCAAGTGGCGGGCAATATCAGACCCGTCCGCGGCATCAATGATGATTTCCGTCAGTTCCGGATGGAGGCTTCCTCCACCGGCCAGCACGGCCTCTTCCTCCGATATCCGCTTCCTCAGCGCCTCCGGGTCCCGGATCGCTTTCATCTTGGCGCTGGCCGAGGGCTTCCCCTTCCGCCATTCGCGCTGCACCTCCTCCGGCAGCACGTGGATCTCCCTGCAGCTGGGCGTGCAGCAATCGGCATACTTCGTGGCGCAGGACTCGCATTGCACCAGCAGCATGTTGCAGGTGTGCTGCTGGCAATTGGTGATGCGGTCACTGGCCTGGCCGCACTGGAAGCAGCTGCTCACCACATCGTCGGTGATGCGCTCGGCGAGGCGTCCGTCGAACACGAAGTTCTGGCCTTTGTACAGGCTGGGCAGCTCCTTGTCGCGCACCTGGCGGGCATAGTCGATGATGCCACCGTGCAGCTGGCCCACGTTGCTGAAGCCATGGTGGCGGAACCAGGCACTGGCCTTTTCGCAGCGGATGCCGCCGGTGCAATAGAGCAGTATTTCCGGCTGTTCGGTGGTGGCGGTAGGTCGACCCAATGGGTCGACGCTACGGTTGCCCTGATCGGGCGCCTGCGCAGGCTGCTGCCGCAGCATGTCGACCACCTCATCGATGGCCCCGCGGAACGTTTCCGCCTTGGGCAGGTAGGCGCCCTCAAAATGGCCGACCAGGCACTCGTAGTTGTTGCGCATGTCCACCACCAGCGCGCCTTCGGCGATCTTGCGGTTGAAGGCCTCGGCATCCAGATGCTGGCCCACGTTGCTTACCTCGAAGGAATCATCGGTGAGCCCATCGGCCACCAGCTTGTGCCGCACTTTCAGGGTCAGCTTCAGGAAGCTCTTGCCGTCATCCTCCACAGCGATCTTGAAGGGCACTCCGGCGAATTCCGGTCGGGCATCGATCGCAGTGCGGAAGCCCTCGAAGTGGTGTGCGGGGACGGACAGTTGGGCATTGATGCCTTCTTGGGCCAGGTAGATCCGCCCCAACACACCGAGCGATTCCCATTCAGCGTAGAGCTCATTCCGAAGGGCCGCCGGGTCGGCCAGGCGCACGTAGCGGTAGAAGCTCAGCGTGGTGCGGGGGAAGCCCTCCGCCTCCAAGCGGGCGCGCAGCTGTTCGGGGCCGTACTTGTTCCGCAGTTCGTGGGCTTCCATGGTGTGCAAAGATAGGGGGAAGGGTATGGCCGGTTCCGCCCTGCAGGTGCCCTGTGGCGCGCTACATTTGGCGCCCCATCAGCCTGCTATCATGTCCACCAAACGCATCCTCGTCATCGGCTCCAGTGGCCAGATCGGTACCGAACTCGTGGAAGGCCTCAGGGCCCGTTTCGGGAATGAGAACGTCGTGGCCAGCGACATCAAGGAACCCCAGGTGAAGATGGACGGCCCTTTCGCCATGGTGGACGCCATGGACCGACGCGGGATCGAGCGCATCATCGAAAAGCACGGCATCACCGACGTATACCTGCTGGCCGCACTGCTCAGCGCCACGGCAGAGAAGGATCCCGCCTTCGCCTGGAAGCTGAACATGGAAAGCCTCTTTATCGTGCTGGAGCTGGCCCGTGAAGGCAAGCTGAAGCAGGTGTACTGGCCCAGCAGCATCGCGGTGTTCGGTCCCACCACGCCCAAGGACAACACGCCCCAGCACACCATCGCCGAACCCAGCACGGTCTACGGCATCAGCAAGCAGGCCGGCGAACAGTGGTGCGCCTACTACCACAAACGCTACGGCGTGGATGTGCGCAGCATCCGTTATCCCGGCCTCATCGGGTGGAAGAGCGCGCCCGGCGGAGGCACCACGGATTATGCCGTGCACATCTTCCATGAGGCGCTGAAGAACGGCACCTACACCAGCTTCCTGGACCGGGGCACCAAGCTGCCCATGATGTACATGCCAGACGCGATCCGCGCTACCATCGACCTGATGGAAGCACCCGCCGATCAGGTGAAGGAGCGGACCAGCTACAACCTGGCGGGTTTCAGCTTCAGTCCGGAGGACATCGCCTCGGAGATCCGACGGCACCTGCCCCAGTTCAAGCTGGAGTTCGCCCCCGATCACCGCCAGGCCATCGCCAACAGCTGGCCCAGCAGCATCGATGATTCCGCTGCCCACCACGACTGGGGCTGGAAACCGGCCTACGACCTGCGCGGCATGGTGGACGACATGATGCTCAACCTGAAGCGGGAACTGAGCGCCTGATCCTGGTGCGGTACCCTGCGGCCAGGGAGCGCCACCAGTTCCGTGATGGCCTGCCCGGACGGGATCAGTGGAACCTTTTCGTCCGGCTTCCCGTATCGCGTGCGGATCAACGATCGATCACTGCGCCATGGAACGCTTTTATAACCTCATCCTTGCCACCTTCGGGCTCTGTCTCTCGTTCACGGTGGGTTCCTCCTTTGCTCAGGCCAACAGCGCCCAGGATACCCTCAACCGGATGGATGAGATGGGGCGCAAACAGGGGTATTGGAAGTTCGTGGCACCCGCCACCGAGAAGCCCGGATACCCGAACGGGGCCTTGGTGGAGGAGGGGCGCTATGCCAACAGCAAACGCGTGGGCATCTGGCGGCGTTACTGGCCCAACGGCACTGTGATGAGCGAGATCACCTACCAGTTCGGGAGGCCCCGGGGGGAATACAAGACCTACTACCCCAATGGAAAGGTGGAGGAGCAAGGCAGCTGGGACCTCGACCGGAACACGGGAAAGTTCCTCCGATACCATCCCAATGGGAAGTTGGCGCAGGATTTTGTGTTCGACGCCCACGGTGTCCGTGATGGGGAACAGAAGTACTTCCACGAGAACGGGCAACTGGCCGTGCAGGTGTCCGTGGAGGAGGGGCGCGAAGATGGAACCCTGAAACGGTATACCGCCGACGGCCAATTGCAGCAGGTGGCCCAGTTCAATGATGGGGTCATCAACGCAACGAACAGCAAGTACATCCGCTCGGTGCCCAAGGCGGAGGATGTGAAGGTGGACCCCAAGGCCCCTGCCGCACCGGTGGTGACCGCGGCCGAGACCACCAACGCCGTGGCTTTCCGCGAGAACGGCTACAACACGCTCTATGACCGCCAGTTGCGCATTTCGCAACAGGGTGAGTTCCAGAACGGAAGGCTCTCTGACGGCAAGCGCTACACCTACGATGCGAACGGCATTCTGACCCGCATCCAGGTCTACAAGGATGGGCGCTATGCCGGTGATGCCGTGATCACGGACGAGGACCGGCAGTGACCTGATGACCGCGCGGGGAGGCTGCGCAGGGGTGTGGGCACGGCCCGCTACCTTCGCAGGCGTTCCCGATCGCCATGTCAGACCTGCGCAAAGGCCCCTTCCACATCACCAATACCCTGACCCGGAAGAAGGAGGAGTTCATCCCCCTTCGGCCGCCACATGTTGGGCTCTATGTCTGTGGCCCCACGGTCTACAGCGATGTGCACCTGGGGAATGTGCGCAGCTTCCTCACGTTCGACATCCTGTTCCGGTGGCTCACCCACCTCGGGTACAAGGTGCGCTACGTGCGCAACATCACGGACGTGGGCCACCTCGTGGACGATATCGATGAGGGGGAGGACAAGATCGCCAAGCGCGCACGGCTCGAGCAACTGGAGCCCATGGAGATCGTGCAGAAATACACGAACGGCTTCCATGATGTGATGCGGCTGTTCAACATCCTGCCGCCCAGCATCGAGCCCACGGCCACGGGACACCTGATCGAACAGATCGAGATGGTGAAGCGCATCATCGCCTCCGGCTACGGTTACGAGGCCAATGGCAGCGTGTATTTCGATGTGCCCAAGTTCGCGGCGGGCCATGCCTACGGCGAGCTCAGCGGTCGCAAGATCGATGAGCTGATGGCCAACACGCGCGACACCGAAGGGATGGAGGAGAAGCGCAGTCCGCTGGATTTTGCGATCTGGAAGAAGGCCGACCCCATCCACCTGATGAAATGGCCCAGTCCCTGGGGCGAAGGCTTTCCCGGCTGGCACTTGGAATGCTCGGCCATGAGCACCAAGTACCTCGGACAGACCTTCGATATCCACGGCGGTGGCATGGACCTGAAGTTCCCCCACCACGAGTGCGAGATCGCACAGAGCGTGGCAGCGGACGGTATCGCCCCGGTACGCTACTGGATGCACGGCAACATGCTCACCGTGAACGGCCGCAAGATGGCCAAGAGCGAGGGCAACGGATTCACCCCGGAGGAACTGCTGACCGGGAACCACAAGCTGTTGGAAAAGGGTTACAGCGCCATGACCGTGCGCTTCTTCATGCTGCAGTGCCACTACGCCAGCACGCTCGACTTCAGCAATGCGGCCATGCAGGCAGCGGAGAAGGGCCTGGAGCGTCTGATGGCCGCTGTCGCCACGATCGGGAAGCTGAAGCCGTCCGGCTCTGACGACGCCGGAACTGCTGCACTCACCCAACGGTGCCATGCAGCGATGAACGATGACCTGAACACGCCGGTGATGATCGCCGAGCTGTTCGAGGGTGTCCGGATGATCAATTCCGCGAAGGATGGCAAGCTGGCCATCAGCGCCGAGGGGATCGAGGGTCTGCGTTCCCTGTTCCAGGACATGGTGTTCAATGTGCTCGGCCTGAAACGCGAGGAGGCCGCCCAGGCCGACGATACCGCCCTGGACGGACTGGTGCAGGAGTTCATCCGCATGCGTGCGGAGGCCAAGGCGCGCAAGGATTTCGCCGCGAGCGACAAGGTCCGCGATCAGCTGGCCGCACTGGGCATCACACTGAAGGATACCAAAGAGGGTACGACATGGGAACGCGCTTGAAGGGCATGATGGGTCGTTCGTGGGTCGGCATCGGTTCCGCATGGGCCGCTCTGCTGGTGCTTTCGGTGCTGCTGACGCGCTGCACTCCCGATGAGCCGACCACCACCACGGTACCGAAACCGGCACTGCCCGCACTTCCGCCCACGCCGGTGTTCAATGCGGATAGCGCCTATGCCTTCGTCGCCATGCAGGTGGGTTTCGGGCCTCGCGTTCCCGGCAGTGCTGCCCACAAGGCCTGTGGTGATGCCCTCGTCGCCCGCTTCAAGGCCTATGGTGCGGAGGTGATCGAACAGACCGGCACTGTCACCATCTACACCGGCCAGAAGATCCCCCTGCGCAACATCATCGCGCGCTTCAACCCCGAAGAGAAGGAGCGCATCCTCCTGTTCGCACACTGGGATACGCGGCCCTTCGCCGACAAGGACGATGAGCGCAAGGGTGAGCCCATCGATGGTGCCAACGACGGTGCGAGCGGTGTCGGTGTCCTGATGGAGATCGCCCGGAACCTCGCGGCGAAGGAGCATGGACCCGGGGTCGATATCCTCCTCACCGATGTGGAGGACTATGGCCAACCCAGCGGTGCCATGGGCGATGAACGCAGCATCGACACCTGGGCACTGGGCGCCCAGTACTTTGCCAAGGACCCCCACGTTCCGGGCTATACCGCTCGCTTCGGCATCCTTCTGGACATGGTCGGCGCGCGCGATGCGGTCTTCTACCGTGAAGCCCTGAGCATGCAGTATGCACCCGCCGTGGTGGCGAAGGTGTGGCGCACGGCCGCATCCATCGGGCATGGTGACCGCTTCATCCAGGAGACCAAGTACTTCGTGGGGATCGATGACCACGTACCGATCAACAGGAAGCTGCGGATCCCCAGCATCGACATCATCCAATATGACCCGGAGACCCAGGCCTTTGGTCCCTATTGGCATACCCACGACGATAACCTATCGGTGATCGACCGGGAGACGCTGCGTGCCGTAGGGCGCACGGTCCTTGAGGTGGTCTGGCAGGAACGCTGATCACACGCCAAGGAGCCGCCGTGGCAAGGGTATTTCCTCAGCACTCCAAGCGAGGATGATTCATGGGCAGTGGTCCGGTCCGGCATCCGGTAGCTTCACGCTCACCAATTCACCGGACCATGAAGAAATTTTTGACGCTGTTCGCTTTCACACCACTGCTGGTCCTGGGCCAGTCCCTGGTGTCCACCTCGCCGCAGAACCGGACCGTTCTCCTGGAGGATTTCACCGGTATTCACTGCGGTTACTGCCCCGAGGGCCATGTGATCGCCAATGCCTTGGAAGCCCAGCATGGTCCGCGGATCGCCGTGGTAGGTATACACGCAGGACCCTTTGCCACACCCAATTCCGGAGAACCCGACTTCCGCACCACGGCGGGTACGGCCATTGACGCCTACTTCACCATCAGCGGCTACCCGGCTGGTGTGATCAACCGGCGCCTGTTCGGGGGCCTGGATGACCTTGGGCGTGGCGCTTGGGAAGGTGCCGTTGGGGAGGTTCTGGAACTTCCCTCCCCGGTCAATCTGGGAATGGCCAGTTCCTTTGATGCCGGCACCCGCGAGCTGCAGGTCACTGTGGAGTTGCTCTACACGGCCGACAGCCCTGCCGGTGAGGACTTCATCAGCGTATTGGTGAAGGAGAACCACATCACCGGACCACAGACCGATTACGGCCCCGCTGGCAACCACACGGATTACGACCACATGCACGTGCTCCGCGCTTTCGTCACCGACACTTGGGGCGACCCGGTGGGCACCACGATCCAGGGCACTTCCGTCCTGCGTACCTATTCGTTCACGGTCCCGGAAGAGTGGGATATCACCAACTGTGAGGTCGTGGCTTTTGTCAGTGAGGACCGGAGCGAGGTCTATCAGGCCAGCGAGGTGCTGGCCGATGGAGGTACGACCCTGGTGGTGGGAGAGCTTACGGCTGATGGACCGGCCTTCGCCGAAGGCATGGATGGCACTGCCAGCGTTTTCGGGAATGAGCTCTCGAACCTTCTCGGGGAGGACGGGGAGTACACTGTGACGCTTACAGCTTTCGGAGCACCTGCTTCCTGGAGCGCCGATCTTCAGGTGAACGGGACCACGGCATCCAACCCCACGACGCTGCCCCTGCTGGCCGACGCTTCCGTGCCCATCAACGTGATCGTCACGCCGGACGCTGCTCCTGGCATCGGTCGTTATGTGCTGTCCGTGGCGTCCGTCAGCAACCCCGGTGCACCCGTCCTTGAGCAGGAATTCAATGTGATCAGTGGTATCACCGACCTCATCGTCACCCACACAGGAGCGGAGGCCTGGGAGGCCCTTTATGTGAGTGGATTGGAACAGGCTGGCAGTACCACGTTCGGCGCCACCACCAAGGACAAATTCATCCGTTTCGGAGAGAGCGGGGCACTTTCGGGTGTACTCAATCTGTACATGAACATCAGCTGGACCTTCCCGGCGCTCACCGATGATGAAGTGGCCGTTCTGGTCGCCCACATGGATGGCGGTGGTGATGTCATGTTCGCCGGTCAGGACATCGGTTGGGACCAAAGCGGTGCCGATGGCAGCTATGGCACCCCGGCCACACAGGCCTTCTTCGCCGACTACATGCACGCCACCTACGTGGCCGACGGAAGTACTGCGAACAGCTCGGTGAACTTCCTGGATGCCGATCCCGTGTTCGGCGGCGTACCCAATAGCACGATCGCCAACATCTTCAACAACAACACCTATCCGGAGGAGATCACCCCGATCGCCCCCGCCGTGGCCGTGCTGCATTACACCACCAATGTGAACAAGATCGGTGGTCTGCGGTGTGACAATGGGACCTACAAAGTGGTGTACTTCGGCGTGGGACCCGAGCAGATGAGCAACGCGGCCGTGGGTCGATCCATGATCCAGTTGAGCCATGACTGGTTCTATGGAGCGGTGAGCGTGGAGGAATTCGATGCCTACTTCAATGGCACGCTGGGCAATGCCTTCCCGGTGCCCGCATCGGACCGGGTCACCATTCCCTTCAACGACCTGGCCACTGCAGCTCGCCTGGAGGTGTTCGACCTGACCGGTCGCACGGTATTGACCCGCGCGGTCGCTGCCGGAACGACCTCCGTCGACCTGAACATCACCGGTCTCAGTGAAGGAGTGTACCGTTACGCGCTGCGCACCGAGGAGGGTTCCAGCACCGCCCGTGCCTTCCAGGTGGTCCGCTGATCGCCTCACTTGGTTCATCGATGAGAAGCCCCTGCCGTTCGGCGGGGGCTTCTTCATTCGCAGACAACTCGAGATAGCACCTGCCGCTCGCACCATTCGTGAAGGGCCTATCTTCAACGCATGTTCCAGCGCATCGGCATGCCGTTCATGATGGCCTGCCTTTCCCTTGTCACCCATGCGCAGGATCTTGTGGTCAACGGAGGTTTCGAGCAGCATGGGGCCTGTCCCAAGGCGGTCGCCGACCAGCGGTCATTCAAGGCCCTGTCCGATGTTCGGAGCGTGCGAGGTTCACCCGAGTATTACCACGCGTGTGGAGTGGCCACCGGGGTGCCGTCCAACTGGTCGGGTCATCAAACGGCCCATGAGGGCTCCGCCTATGTGGGGCTGGTGCTCACGGCGTCCTCCAACGAGTGCGATGAACGGGAGTTCATCCAGCTTCCACTTCAGGAGCCACTGACCAACGGCCAACGGTACCGCGTGTCCTTCTGGGTGAGCGTGGCCGATCGGAGCGGGTATTACACCGATCGCATCGGGGCCTGTTTTTCCACATCGGACAGGTCGCGCAAGGGTGGCATCACAGGACTGTTGGACAAGCCCGATATCGAACAGCCCTTGGGGGTGTTCCTGGCGGATACGTCGGCCTGGATGCAGGTGCAAGGGGTCTATCACGCCAAGGGAGGCGAACGCTACATCGTCGTCGGGAACTTCCAGGCCTGTGGAAGAAGCACGCGGAAGGCGGTCATCAGCAACAAGGGGGAAGGCGTGTCCGTGAACATGAAACGTATGGCGGACCTTGACCTCGATCCCAACAAGGCACGGTCGGCATATCGGAGGGCGTTGATCAATCGGGCCTACTATTTCCTGGACATGGTCTCTGTTGCTCCGCTTGGCCCGGATGGCCCCGTTCACTACCTCACTCCTGGGATGGGCTGCGACAGCATTTCCAGTGTTCGTGGGGCGCCCGATCTGGTGCCTGATCCAGGCTTCGACACGAATGTGGCCGGCTCCCAGGCGCAATGGCGAAATGCCAGTGGGGGTACGCCGGACCTGATGGATGGGCAGGCGGGGATCTATCTCTATTCCGCGATGGACCGACACAACCGGGAGTTCATCCGTACCGACCTCGGCGCCCCACTGGATCCCTGTGGCACCTATCGCTTCAGCCTTCGGATCCGTCGTGAGGCATCCTATGGCTACGCGGTGGACCGCATCGGTCTGGCTTTGGTGGACACCTTCATCATGGACCGCAAAAGAGGGCCGCTGGATGCGGTCCCCAGTTGGGTCTCCGCCAGCGGTCAGTTGATGGACAACACGGATCGGTGGATCACACTTTGTGGGGAGTTCGATGCACCGGGATGCTCACGTACACTGCTCATCGGGAACTTCCTGCCGGATGATAGCACGGTGGTCCTCCATACGGATGTGAACGGCGGACCTTTCGCCTACTACTACGTGGATGATATTTCCCTGTGGCGCACTGGCCGTGTGCCCGGCTGTATTGCCCCGTGCGTTCCGCCCCCATCACTGGCGGACAGCACGCATTGGACCGGTCCTGATACACCCTGGCCAGGTGTCACATTCCAGTTCGAGGTGGCCCGATCGGAGCCCTTGGGTGTCCTGAGCACCATGGTCGATTCCATACAGGTCGTCTTACGGGCGAACCCGACCCAACGACTGCTCATCACGGGCTATGCCGATCGCGCAGGCGATCCAGAGGCCAACCAACAACTGTCCCGGCAGAGGGCTGAACGGGTCCGTGGGATCCTGGTGGAGGGTGGTATACCGGCCAACAGGATCCGGGTGCTCCACTTCGGCAGTGACCAGGCCCAAGCCGAGGTCACGGACCTGCAAGGACGTGTACACGACAGAAAGGTGTTGGTCGGTCTGGAGGGTGATCGCTGAGCTGCGATCCGTTATGGCTCAAGGTACTTGGGCCGCCTGAACGGAAGTGCCATAGGCGCTGGCTCCCGGCAGGCGCATGCTCATCACATGACCGTTGAGCGTACGGAGGACCAGCACGTACATGCTGCCCGGTTGTCCGCTCAGGTCCAGCATCAGACCATTGCCACTTGCCGCCGAACCCTGCTTCACCGTGCGACCGGTGAGGTCCAATACTTCCCATTCCAAGGGCTCGTCGGTGCTGACCAGCCACCAGCTTCCATCCTCCATTTTGGTCGCCGTTGTGCGTCCAAGGGAGTTCCGGCTGGCGATCACCACATCGCTCAGTGTGCTGGTGCCATCCTCATCGGTCTGTCGCAGCCTGTAATAGCTCAAACCAGGGAGCGGGTTCCTGTCCGGAAGGGCATAGTGAAGGGTTCCTTGCGAATCACCTGCGCCGGGAAGAGTGCTGATCGCCGAGAAGTGCTCACCATCAGGGCTCCGCTCCACGGTGAACAGCTTATTGTCCTGCTCGCTGGCAGTGGTCCACTCCACAAGCACGTGATCGGTGTATGGTGTTGCCTTCAGTTCCAACAGTGTGATCGGCAGTGGGCTCAGGCAGTCTCCCACCAGGATGGATCGGGAATTGATGTTCGGGATGGGGCAGGCACCATCATTGCCCTGTATGAACACGTTCACCGGCAGTGCAGAGGCAACCCCTGTCCAGCACAAACGGGCCACTGCCGGATTGGTCCCTGTCACGTTGAAGGTGCTCCCCGGTAGCAAGCTCAGCGCATTCGAGGTCACGGTGATCTCTGCTGCAGGGTCACTGTCCTGAAAGATCATCTCCACACAAAAGCTCTGGCCCTGACATACGCCAACGCTGTTCGGCCCGATCTCAAGGCCTGGTGTCTCATTGGTGATGTTCGATGAGATCGGTGGGGTGTCGTCACATACGATGACCACGAACATCAGGTCACGCATCACACGGCCGATCAGGACACCGAAAGTGTTGTATGTGGCCACCTCGATCACTACCACATAATTCCCGGTGACGGTCGGTGTGAAGTTGAGCTGGCCTGTGGATGGTTGGATGGAGATGCCCGGGAACGGCTGCGTGCCCGTAAAGCCCGAGGCGTAGGTGACGGGTGTGGGTGCAGGTGCCCCGAACCGCGCATCGATCAATGAGAATACCATGTTGTCCCCGTTGGGATCGGATACCCCGGGATTGTATGCTACAGGCTCTCCTACACACAAGTACGGGATCCCACTGTCCACGAAGACCGGAGAGGCATCACAGACCCCGGCCTCATGCTGCACGGTGGCCTGGGCATAGATCCCCGGAACGTTGCCCAGGTTCTGCATGGTGTTGCGGCAACACAGGTACCACTCCACTTTCCACGGACCGATGGCGCAGGGGGAAAGGAACAAGGTCACTTCGAAGCGATACCGCCTGAAGCTGGGCAGTGTCCCCCCATTGCAGGTGCTGTTCGCTATCTGTGTCGGGCACAGTGGCGAAACTTCCTGCACGGAGATCGGTGCCAGGTTGTTCAACGTGAACAGTACGCCGCAGGCATTCGAGAAATACAGGCTTTGCGGGGTCAAGGGCGTCCCAGCACAGTCCAGATACAGATCGAGGTAGATCTTGTACTGGTTGCCCGATTGGCAGGCGTAGGTGATACTGGCCCCGGAGTAGTGGTCCGCCTTGGCAATGGAATTACCGAACAAGACGACAACAAGTGTCAACATGCTCAGGACCTTGGCCAAACGACCGCGGTCGATCCGTACTGAAGGGCGCATTATTGGATTCCGGTTCAGGTACTTACCTCCAAAGGAAGACGAAAGATATGAACATTGGTGGCCCGGATGTGTAGAAATATCGACCGACCGCATTGATGCCCCCCCGTGACCTCGCTTTCGCGGGTCAATTCAACAGGGGGCACGGGGTTATCTTGGCCCCATGACCTTCGGCACTGTTCCTGACGCACCGCACCAGCCATTGGCGGAAGACAAACGCCTGTTCCTGCTTGACGCCTACGCCCTGATCTACCGGGCTTACTTCAGCTTCATCAAGGCCCCGCGGATCAACAGCCAGCGGCTGAACACCAGTGCCGCCTTCGGCTTCACCCTCACCTTGCTCGACCTCATCAAGCGCGAGAAGCCCACCCATATCGCGGTGGTCTTCGATACCGCTGCTCCCACGGACCGGCACATCGAGCATGTGGAGTACAAGGCCAACCGTCAGGAAATGCCAGATGACATCCGGAACAATGTGCCCTACATCCGGAGGATCATCGAGGCCTTCAATATCCCGGTCATCGAGAGCGACGGTTACGAGGCCGATGATGTGATCGGGACACTTGCCAAAAAGGCTGAAAATGAGGGGTATATCACCTATATGGTGACCCCCGACAAGGATTTTGGCCAACTGGTC
This sequence comes from Flavobacteriales bacterium, assembly GCA_041749915.1. Classification (GTDB taxonomy): domain Bacteria; phylum Bacteroidota; class Bacteroidia; order Flavobacteriales_F; family PHOS-HE28; genus PHOS-HE28. The sequence continues at coordinate 20,084 of JBGTAJ010000025.1, read as the reverse complement.
ACGGACAAGGTCCTGATGTACAAGCCGGGGCGTGCGGGTTCGCCCCCCGAGGTGCTGGGCCCCCAGGAGATCTGTGCCCGGTGGGGCTTGTCGAACACCGATCAGGTGCGGGATATCCTCGGCCTGATGGGTGATGCGGTGGACAACATTCCAGGGATACCAGGGGTGGGTGAAAAGACCGCCATGAAGCTCGTCCAGGAATATGGAAGCCTTGAAGCGGTGATCGAGCATGCCGATAAGATCAAGGGCAAGCTTGGAGAACGGATACAGGAGCACAAGGAGCAAGGCATCCTGTCCAAGCGTTTGGCCACCATTCTGGTTGATGCTCCGGTGGAGATCGATCACACGGCCCTGCACCTGGACCCTCCGGACAAGGACAAGGTGCTCGAGGTGTTCAGCGAACTGGAGTTCCGCAATCTGTTGAAGTCCGTTCTGGGGGAGGAGGTCCAAGCCAACGCGCCGGTGGTGACCCCAAAGCGGAACGGAAAGGTACACCAGGACCAGATGGACATGTTCTCGACCGGCTCTGCAGCAGATGGTGAGGAAGGTCCACCGCATTCCGCATCGCTGGCCACCATCGGTACCATGGAGCACCATTACCAGGTGGCATCCACAGGGGAGGCGCAGGAGTCCCTGGCAGCCGAACTGGCCACTTTGGAGCGGGTCTGCTTCGATACGGAGACAACCAGTATCGATGAGCGGCATGCACAGCTCGTAGGCCTTTCCTTCAGCTGGAAAGCCCACACCGGCTGGTACGTTCCCGTGCCGGAGGGTCACGACGAAGCCCAGGCGGTGCTTGCCCGGTTCAAGGCTGTGCTTGAGAACGAGAACATCGTAAAGGTGGGACAGAACATCAAGTACGACCTGGTCGTCCTGGAGAACTACGCTGTACACCTGGCCGGGCCGCAGTTCGATACCATGCTGGCCCACTACCTGCTCCAGCCCGAACTGCGCCACGGCATGGACTACATGGCCGAGACCGTACTGGGCTATCGCCCGGTGAGCATCACCACCCTGATCGGACCGAAAGGCAAGGGCCAGAAGAACATGCGCGAGGTCCCCGTTGAGCAGGTGGCCGAGTACGCCACGGAAGATGCCGACATCACCTGGCAGCTGTATGAGGCCTTCGCGCCCAGGTTGAAGGAGGATGGTCTGGATGAGCTGTTCAGCAGAACGGAGATGCCCCTGGTCCGCGTTCTGGCGGACATGGAGATGGAGGGCATCCGCCTTGATGTGGAGGCCTTGAAGGCTTTCAGCGAGGAACTGGGGAAGGATATCCTGCGTTTGCAGGATCAGATCCGCGAGGCCTGTGGGGGCATTCCGTTCAATATCGACTCCCCCAAACAGCTGGGTGACGTCCTGTTCGAGTCGCTCAAGATCGGAGGGGAGAAGCCGAAGAAGACCAAGACCGGCCAGTACCAGACCAGTGAGGACGTGCTTAGCGAACTTGCCCAGGCCCATCCTGTGGTACCCTTGATCCTGGACTACCGCAGTTTGCGCAAACTGAAGGGGACCTATGTGGATACCCTGCCCACCATGGTGGACCCCGCCACGGGCCGAGTGCATACCAATTACCGCCAGGCCGTGGCCGCCACGGGGCGATTGAGCAGTGATGACCCCAACCTCCAGAACATTCCCATCCGCACGGAGAAGGGGCGCGAGATCCGCAAGGCCTTCGTTCCGCGGGATGACCAGCACCTGCTGCTCAGCGCTGACTACAGTCAGATCGAGCTCAGGGTCATCGCCCACATGAGCGGTGATCGGAACATGCAGGAGGCCTTCCGCCACGGACTGGATATCCATGCGGCCACGGCTGCGAAGGTCTTCAATGTGGACATCGCCGAGGTGACCCGGGAGCAACGGGGCCGCGCCAAGGCCGTGAACTTCGGGATCGCCTACGGCCAGGGTGCCTTTGGTCTGAGCCAGAACCTCGGGATACCGCGGGGAGAGGCCAAGCAGATCATCGACGACTATTTCGCACAATTCCCCGGTGTTCGGGGCTACATGGATGAGCAAGTGGAGTTCGCTCGACAGCACGGTTATGTGAAGACACTGCTTGGTCGGCGTCGATACCTGCCTGATATCACCAGTGCCAATCAGACCGTGCGCGCTACGGCAGAGCGGGTGGCCATCAATGCGCCCATGCAGGGCACGGCAGCGGACATCATCAAGCTGGCCATGGTCCGGATCCATGACCGCATCAGGCGGGAAGGGCTGCGGAGCAGGCTGCTCCTGCAGGTGCATGACGAATTGGTGTTCGACGTGCAACTTCAGGAGGTCGATGCCGTACAACGGCTCGTTCGTGAACTGATGGAAGGAGCCCTGGAACTGGATGTGCCACTTGTTGTTGACATGAACGTGGGGAAAAACTGGTTGGAGGCACACTGATCGCCGCCATCAGGGCAAGGACCTTTACACTCAACTTTCTCCAAACCCGCCGCGACTGATGCGAACCATGAAATGGCCCCTGCTGGCAATGCTGATCCTGTTCACCGCCTGTGGTGGTGAGCAACAGCCGCAGGATCAATTGAACGTGGAGAATGCTGCCGACAGCACCTTGCAGGCCGATCGCCTGAAGAGGACCCGGAACATCTTCTACAACATCCCCTCGCCAATGGAGACCGCAGCACTGCTTCAGAAGGCGGGCGCGGTGTACAACAGCAAGATCCTGAATGATGTGAAGAAGGTGGACACCTACACCACCGCCAGCAGCCAAGCGCTCAACCTGGGCATCTATGGTGCCGACCTGAGCTATGCCAGCGTCTTCAACCATACCCAGGAAAGCATGTTCTATACGTCCTGCTCCAAGAAGCTCGCCGATCGCCTGGGTGTGATCAGTGCCTTCAATGACAGTACCCTGGAGGTGATGGAGAAGAACATGGGCGACCGTGATGCGCTACTCGATGTGATCAGCGAGACCTATTGGAACGTGGATGCCTATCTGAAGGAGAACGGTCGCGACAACATCAGTGCACTGATGATCGCCGGGGGATGGGTCGAAGGACTGTACATCGCCACCCAGGTCTCCCTCACCAACGATACTCCCGAACTGCGCCAGCGTATTGCCGAGCAAAAGCTTTCCCTGGGCGATCTCATCGCCCTGATCGACGGTTATCAAGTGGAGGACCCCGCCCTCGCCGGTGTGAAGACCGACCTCCGGGCCTTGGAAGCCTTATTTGCCGAGGTGGGAGCTGGAAGCGGTGGCAACGCCACGATCACTCAGGAGAACGGCGTTGCCTTACTGGGTGGCGATACCCCTCCTTCGAGCCTTACCGACGCTCAGTTGACGGCCATCAGGGACAAGGCTGCCACCATCCGGAACTCCTATATCAACTGATCACCGCCATGTCAACCGTACGTACGTCCCTGATCCATGCAGCTGTGGCCGGTGTGTTCCTGTTGGTCGCTGGCAGCGCCCAGGCCCAATGCCGCAGCTTCGCCAAGAACAAGTGTGTGCCCGAACTGGCACCCTACAAGTTCAACGAATCCTTCAACGCGGCACAGCTGGCCCCTGGTGAGGAGGCCGAGGTGGCCCTGACCTTCTTCAGCGGTCAGGAGTATCGCGTGATGGTCTGCACCCATCCCATCCTTGGAGAGGTGAACTGGAAGCTCATGGACACCAATGGCAAGATCGTCTTCGAGAGCCTGGCCGATGAGCCCAAGCATCACTTCGATCTGAAGGCTGCCACCACCATGCAGATGAAGCTGGTGGTCTGGGTTCCTTCCAAGGCGAAATCCGAGATGGTGCACGTGGGTTGCGTCGCCATCATGGTGGGCTTCAAAGAGTGAGCGCATCCACGGGATCAATGGAATATCCCACGTACAACGATCCCGGCCTGAGGTCGGGATCGTTGCCGTCATACCAGTGCGTTCCGACCACTTTGTGAATGCAGCACAGTGCGAACGGGCTCAAGTCAGAAGAGCCGATGCTCCGTTTGCATGGACCATTTCACGATCCATGAGACCTGTAAATGACCACGGAGCAAGGAGGGCTCTCGATCATCGGAGCGGCGGTCCCCAATGAGAAAAGGCCAGCGGCAACGCTGGCCTTTTCGATCATTAGTGTCCCTACTGGACGACGAAGCGTGCCACCTCCTGAAGCCCGCCGGACTTCAGGCGAAGGAAGTAGATGCCCCCGTTCAGCCCAGCCAAGGAGACGTCAAGCCGCTGTTCCCCGATGGCCAGGATGCCTTCCTTCAGGGTTCGTAGCTCGCGGCCGGTGACGTCCAGCAGATCCAATGTGACCGGGTCGGCAGTGCCGATGGTGAAGACGGCCTGTGTGGCGTCAGTGGCCGGGTTGGGGACAACCGTTAGAGCCTGAGCGCCGCTCAGGATCATCTCATCCAAGCCTACTGGCATGCCGTTGATGTTGATGTCATCGATGTACACGTTGTTCCCGCCATCGCTCTCGAATTCGAACTTGTAGCGGAAGTCGCTCACGTGGTAGATGTCGCTCATGGGGCTGGATTGTGCGAAACCCCATTGTGTGCTGTTCGGCACGAAACTACCCGAGGTCGTGGGCGCCGTCGCCAGGTCCAACGTACCACGTAACTGCTTCCGGATCGACCAGGTGGCGCCGCAGTTATTGGAGACCAGCAGGCGCAGGCGATCGTCATTCGAGGAAGTGCGACGAGCGAAGGCATATCGGAACGAAATACTGATACTCTCCGCACCGGTCATGTCGTAGGTCCCGGAAACGAGCTCGTCCACACGACCGGCCATAGAGGAGGAATTTACGACCCGCACGCTCTTTGATCCGGAAAAGGCGGCTAGCTCGGTGATCGCGAACGTGTTGTCCGTGTTCTCATTGACCACGGTCCAGTCCCCGCCGGGCACGGCGCTCAAGCTCTCGAACCCTTCGCTCACCGGGACCGGAGCACCCGGGTCTGAAAGCACCGTGATGTAGTTGACGGTCTCGTTCGTCAAGGTTGTCGAGCCATCAGAGACCGTCAGCGTCACAGGGTAGGTGCCAGGGGTCGTGTAGGTCACCACCGGGTTCAGATCTCCACTGGCTGCAGGCTCCCCACCGGGAAACGCCCATGACCGGGAGCTCACGGAGTTGAAGCTCTCATCCACGAAGGTCACCGAGCTTCCGGCGCAGATCATCCGCGTATTGCTGCTGAACTCCGCCGCGCACAGCAAGGGCGTGTTCGCAACACCCGTGAAGGTCAGATTGGAGGCCTGCCACAGCTGATTGCGTTGCGCAGTGCTCGAGTTCAATGCTGCGATCATCCGGGTCGCTTGGCCATTCGTGAACATCTTGGAGCAATAGGAGTACTCCATGTAGTTCTCAACGTTATCGATCGGACTGCCGCACGAACTTCCGTTCAGGTTGCAGGTGGTCCATCCGATGGTGTTCGGTGTATCGGATACGTTGTCATCACCATTGCAATTCTCTGCAAGGCCCGGTTCATTACTGTTCCCCCAGGTATGCGCGAGATTGATCCAATGCCCCACCTCGTGTGTCAATGCCCGTGAGCGACCAGGGGTGCTTGTACCGATGCTGCCCGTGTAGGTATGCAACATCACGATCCCATCGCCCTCCGGAAAGAAGCTCACCGCACTGGGTCGGTAGGTATAACCGGCAGCGCCATCGGCAGAGGCGGCCACCCACACGTTCAAATACCGGTTCCGAGGCCATTGGATCAGCTCTTTCATGGTCTGGTCTCCCGCGTTCGTCAAGGTTGACAAGGTGCGCGTGATGCCCTTGGAGCAATTGCCGGATGGATCTTTCTGAGCCAGTCGGAACTCCACGTTCACGTCGGCAACAATGTCCTGAAAGGCCGCATTCACGTTATCCCAATCAGCATTCTCCCGATTGAAATCCTCATTCAGGATCCTGACAGCATCATAGATCTGCTCATCCGCAATGTTCTCGGGTCCATTGTTGTGGATGATGTGGAAGACCACGGGGATGACATATGGTGTACCACCGCCGCGTTCCCCGATTGCTTGGAAGGAACTGGTGAAAGCCTCCAAAGCAGCATCTGCATCCGCTATCCGCTCAAGTTCGATCGGGTCGTTATGTCGATCGCCCAGCAAACGTGTCAGATCATTGGCCCCACAGGGATGAACATGGTCCTGAGCAAAGCCTGAAGAGATCAAGAGGAATGCTGAAAGACCGGTCAAGAGTGACCGGGACAAGAGCGACCGAGAAGGGAAGAGAGTGGAGTTCATTCGCTGGTTAACTGTCCGTAAAGTTACCACCCGTTCAGACCAAGGTCTAAGCTGCGCCGGACCATCCCGCTCAGGGTGTTTGGTGTCCTAGATCAAGTTTGAAGCCCTGTATCGTGTGGCTACTGGAACGACCTTCGGGCCATCCGGACAAGATGATCGACCAAGTTTGATAATGGATCGACGAACCACTTGAATTGAAGTGGGGCATATTGGATGCCAATCACGCTGGCCGGTATCCCAATGCTACAGGCTGCCAAGCCCGGAACTTGGGCCGTTCAGGACCCGAATGGGACCATCACTGGACGATGAGGCGGATGGATCTCACCCGTTCCGTTGTCCGCACTTGCAATTGATAGGCTCCCGGTGCCCAACCGCTCAGATCAAGATCGGTGCTATTCCCGTCACCCCTGTTCACGGACCAGCTCGCCGCTTGTTTGCCCAACGCATCATAGGCAATGATCTCCAACGGTGCGGTGAGGTCGGGACCGAAGGACAGGCGCACCTGCTGGGTGGCAGGGTTCGGGGCTACCGAGAGCCCCCCGATGGTACTGGTCTCCTGAACTGAGGTCCCGATGGCATTGCCGCTCACATTGATGTCATCGATGTACACGTAGTTTCCTCCTCCGCTCGTGAATTCGAATTTCAGGCGCAGGTCGCTGACATGATTGTTGGGTCCGAAGGTGTTCACTTCGGCATAACCCCATTGGTCCGGACCGGCCGGAACAAAGGTCCCGGATTGATCACCGGCTGTGGGCAGTTCAGCACTGGCCAACAGCGTTCTGCGCGGGGACCAGGTCACACCGCAATTGTTGCTTACCAGAAGGCGCAAACGGTCCTCGTTCCCCCCGTTGCGACGGGCAAACGCATAGCGGAAACTGACGGTGAGGTCCTGTATGTCGCTCACATCATAGGTGCTGGACAGGATAGCGTCCACGCGTGTCAGGTCACTGCTGGTGTTCGACAACCGGATGGATGAACCGCCCGTATAGGCGGCTGCTGTGGTCAGTTCAAATCCTCCATCGCCATCGGGGTCGACAACTGTCCATTCAGGGACGTCCAGTGAATTAAGGCCCTCAAAGGATTCAGCGATGGGCCAGGCCAGACCTGTGTCGGGAAGCACCACCACGGTAAGTTCATTGAGGCTGCTCAAGGTGGTGGCCCCATCGCTCACGGTCAGGGAGACCGGATGAATCCCGGGCTCCAGGTAGGTCACAAAAGGCTCCGCCTCGGTGCTTGTGGCTGGGTCGCCCCCTGGAAAGCTCCACGAACGGGAGGTCACACCACCGAAGCTCTCGTCCATGAACTGCACTCCTGTTCCCGAACAGAATTCAAGCGCTGAGGCACGTATCCGGACCTGGCAAAGCTGGGGTTCCTCGTTCACGCCGGTCATTTCCAGGTTGGAGGCCTGCCAGAGTGAGTTCCGCTGGGCCACCGAAGAGGTCAGTGCTGCCAGCATCCGGGTGCCCTGGCCGGTGGTGAACATTTTGCCGCAATAGGAGTATTCCATGTAGTTCTCCACATTGTCCAACTCCGACCCGCAGGAGGCGCCGGAAAGAAAGCATGAGGTCCACCCGCGCGTGAGCGGCGTATCGGCGACGCCATCATCCATGGAGCAGTTCTCGTCCGATCCCGGATCGTTGCTGTTACCCCAGCAGTGCGGAAGGTTCAACCAATGCCCCACTTCATGAGTGAGGGTCCGGGAGCGGCCCACGCTTCCGGCACCGATGCTTCCGACATAATCATACTTGACCACGATACCGTCGTCCTCAGGCCAGTTGTTGAAGACCCACGGGTAGTTGGTGTAACCTGCTGCACCGTTCGCTGAGGCGCCGACCCAGACGTTCATGTAGCGGTTGCGGGGCCATTGGATAAGCTCCCTCATGGCATCGTTCCCCTGGTAGGTCAGGTCCGAAACGGTGCGGGTGATCCCATTGGTGCAATTTCCTTGCGGATCGCGCTGGGCCAAACGGAATTCGATGCCCACATCGGCCACGCGGTCGAGGAATTGCGGTCGGACGTTCACCCAATCCGCGTTCAAGCGGTTCAGGTCGTCATTCAGGATCCGTATGGCATCCTGCACCTGGGCATCGCTGATGTTCTCCGGGCCGTTGTCATGGATGATGTGGAACACCACCGGAATGACATAAGTGGTCTCTCCTCCACGGAGCCCTTCAGACTCGAAGGTCGCCGTGCGCAGATCCAATATGGACCTGGCTTCCAAGGCACGTTGCCAGTTCTCCGGGTCCGTTGTGCGGAGCAGTTCCATCTCCTCCAGGTCGTGGTTCCGACATGTGAAGCCGGACCCGGAAAAGGTCTCCTGGGAAATGGCGAAATGAGAAAAGAGGAGCAGCGAGAGCAGGGAGAGAGTGCGCATGGTATCCATAAGAACACGCCCAAGGTAAAGGAGTTCAATGCCTGGGAACGGGACGCACCTTTCGGGCACCTTGGAATGCCGGCCCTTGCGCGACCCTCATGACCGATCAGCGAAGGGCCTGCTCCAGGTCGGCGATCAGGTCCTCGGCGTCCTCCAATCCCACGCTCAAGCGGATCAGCGTATCGGCCAAACCGTTCTTCAAGCGCTCTTCACGGGGAATACTGGCGTGCGTCATGCTGGCCGGATGGCCGAGCAGGGACTCCACACCCCCCAGACTCTCCGCCAGGGAGAACAGATGGGTGCTGCTCAGTACCCGGGTGGCATCGGCCATGTTGTCCCCCTTTAGCGTGAAGCTCATCATGCCGCCGAATCCACGCATCTGGCGTGCGGCGACCACATGATTCACGTGGGTGGGGAAACCCGGCCAGTAGACCTTGTCCACCTTGGGATGCTTGACCAGCCATTCGGCGATGACCTTACCGTTCTCGCAATGGCGCTGCATGCGCAGATGAAGGGTCTTCAGGCCACGCAGCACCAGGAAGCAATCCATGGGGCCCGGAGTTGCGCCGCTGCTGTTCTGGATGAAGGCCAGGCGCTCGGCCAAATCCGGATCCTTGACCACCAAGGCTCCCATGACCACATCGCTGTGGCCACCGAGGTATTTGGTGACGCTGTGCATCACGATGTGTGCGCCAAGGTCCAGGGGGGTCTGCAGGTAGGGGCTCGCAAAGGTGTTGTCCACCCCCAACAGGCAGCCATGTTTCTGCGCGATCGCGGCCAGACCGGCGATGTCGATGATGCGCAGCAAGGGATTGGTCGGTGTTTCAGCCCAGATGAGCCGGGTGTTCGCAGTCATGGCCGCTTCCACGTTCGCGAGATCACCCATGTCAACGAAACGGAACTTGATCCCGAAGCCCTCGAAGATCTTGGTGAAGAGCCGGTAGGTGCCGCCGTACAGATCATTGGTGCTGACCACCTCGTCGCCCGGTTTCAGGAGTTTGACCAAGGCGTCGATGCTGGCCATGCCACTGCTGAAGCACAGACCATGGGTGCCGTTCTCCAATGCCGCCAGGGCGTTCTGCAACGCTGTCCGTGTGGGGTTGTGCGTACGACTGTACTCATAGCCCTTGTGATCACCAGGTGCTGCCTGTACGTAGGTGCTGGTCTGGTAGATGGGCGTCATGATGGCCCCCGTTGTGGGGTCCGGTTCCACGCCGGCGTGGATGGCTTTGGTGCCGAATTTCATGCAGTGTGACTATGTGCCGACGAAGGTACGCGGCGTGATCACGCCGTGACGTTCCCTTTTGTGCGCCGCAGCCAACGGGGCAGGATCACCGTGCCCATGAAGAGGTAGAGGTAATAGCTCAGCAGGCGCCAGATGACGGCGATCGCGCCAATGTAGCCCACCGCGGGTAGCAGGTCGCGGAAGAAGCCCGAGAAGGCGATCTCCGCGATACCACTTCCTCCAGGCGTGGGGCTGATCAATAGGATGACCCACATGATAAGCTGGCGGGCATAGAGCAGCAGGTGATCGTGGACATCGAAGAAGGCCGCTGCGATGAGGTTGATCACCAGGAAACGATTCGCCCACGAGAAGCAGGTGGCAACGAAGGCCTTGGACCAGAAGCGCTTCGGCTTTCCGCGCAGTTCCTCCGAAGTGGTCACGATATCATCGCCCACCTTGATCACCATGGGACGCCAGCCCCTGAGAAATGGCAGCTTGAAGACCTTGAGGAGAGCGAATTTGAACGCCCTCGGTCGAAAGAAGACGCCGTAGAAGATCGCCAGCACCATGGAGAGGATGAACAGGTACCCGATACCGAAAATGGTCTTGATCGGCAGTCCCCAGAAGGCATGGTCCAGCTGTGGAGGGAACAGGTTCGCCATACCCACACCCAGGAAGACCAGCGGCACCATCACCACGTAGAACAGTTCATCCATCAGGGCGGTGACAAGCACGATGGCCGTGGCGCGTCCCAAGGCGATGCCTTCACGCCCGATGATGAACATGGCAATGCCCGATCCACCGACCACGGAAGGCGTCAACGCGGAAGCGAATTCCCAAAGGAAGGTCACGTTGAAGGATTGGCGCCAGGTAAGGTGGCCATCGGAAAGTACACGTATCCTGTAGATATATCCCAGGTCCCTGAACGCGGTTGCGATCACGGCAAGCAGCAACCACCAGGTGGTGTGCCATGTCCAGTCAATGGAACCCAGCGTCTCCCGCGCGGTCATGCGCCGGTAAGTGCCCATGCCCTTTTCCGCCGCTTGGAATTCCGCTGGATCGCCCAGGTCGATGATGCCGTTCTTGTTGGTATCCGTCCACGTGAACTGACCCTTTCCGGCCCCCACATGTTCAAAGCGTTCCTTGCCCAGGTCGCGCCAGAGCAGCCATCCAGCGGCGATCATGCCGATCAGGACAGGCACCAGGACCTTCCTCATCCGGAAGTTCTTGCGGATGTCCTGTTCGTCCGTTCCCTTCAGCGCCTCGCTCATCCGGATATCTTCGCGGCCGGTCCAACTCCGGCGGGCCTAAAGGTATTCGTTCGACCGTACGATGGATCGTTCAGCACGGGCACACATCGCCTTATTCACGGTCAACTTCATCTATGGTGTCAACTACGTGGTCGCCAAGGGGCTCATGCCTCATGTAATAGGTCCATCGGGCTTTATTCTGCTGCGTGTGATCGGAGCTACTGCCCTGTTCTGGGCGATGCGCTGGTGGAGGCCTCAGCGCGTGGATCCAGCGGACATGATCCGGCTCTTCCTGTGCGCTGTTTTCGGGGTGGCCCTGAACCAGCTGATGTTCTTCCATGGATTGATGCGCACCACGCCCATCAACTCCAGCCTTATCATGGTGGCCACACCGGTCCTGGTACTGGTGTTGTCGGCGCTGCTGATCGGTGAACGGGTGACCTGGAGCAAGGTGACCGGGGTCGTGCTGGGTACCGCCGGTGCGTTGACCCTGATATTCCTCAAACCTGCCGGCTCCTCCGCCGGTGCATCGATGCTGGGTGATCTGTTCATCCTGGTCAACGCAACGTCCTACGGACTTTATCTGGTCTTGGTGAAACCGCTGATGCGCAAGTACTCCGCTGTGACGGTGATGTCGTGGTCCTTTCTCTTCGGTCTGTTGATGGTGCTTCCGTTCGGCTGGCATGAACTGGCACAGGTGAACTGGCAGGCCATCACCGCTCCTGTTCTGGGCGCCATGGTCTTCGTTGTGGTGATGGTCACCTTCGTGGCCTACCTGCTGAACACCTGGGCACTGGGTGTCCTGGACCCCAGTGTGGTCGGGAGCTACATCTACATGCAACCGCTGTTGGCGGCCCTCTTCACCTGGCTCTTTGTACGCATCGGCCCGGAGCGCTTGGGCATTCCCGGGGAATACCATGTGCAACTGGGATGGCCCCAGGCCGTGTGTGCGATCCTTATTTTCCTCGGTGTGCATCTGGTCGGTCGCAGAAGTCCACCGCAGTGAGCCGAAGCGCCCGTTACCTTTGACGCTGAACAGCCCAGTATGCTTCGATCCATGACAGGTTTTGGCCGCGCCGAAGGGGTGGCCAACGAGCGCAAGATCACCGTGGAGGTGCGCTCGCTCAACAGCAAACAGTTGGACCTGATGCTCAAGGTGCCGGCCCCCTACAAGGAGCGCGAGGTGGAGCTGCGCCAATGGGCCGGTGAGTCCGTGATGCGCGGCAAGGCTGAGCTTGTCATTGGATGTGAGCAGCACCAGAACGCCAAACGGACCACTTTCGACCGGGAGCTACTGCGCGCATATTACCAGGAACTACAGGCCATCGCCGCCGATGTGGCGCCCGGTGCCGGTACGGACCTGTTCGCGCATGCCCTGCGCATGCCCGATGTGAGCAGTACGGCCAATGAACGACTGGATGAACAGGAGTGGCTCACGGTCTCCGAACTGGTACGCAGGGCGCTGAAGGAACACGATGGTTTCCGCTTAAGCGAGGGACGAAGGTTGCGTGAGGAACTGGAGGCGCGGGTGTCCCAGATCTCCGCACTGCTGGATCAAGTGGAGGTGCTTGACCAGGGACGCACGGACCGGACCCGCGAACGTCTGCGGGCCAAGCTCAATGACCTGCAGGTGGCCGTGGACGCCGAACGCTTCGAGCAGGAACTGGTCTACTACCTGGAGAAGCTTGATATCACCGAAGAGAAAGTGCGTTTGCGATCGCACTGCACCTATTTCATGGAGACCCTGCTGAGCGATGAACACCAAGGTCGCAAACTCGGTTTCATCGGTCAGGAGATGGGGCGTGAGATCAACACACTGGGATCAAAGGCCAACGACCCCGTGATCCAGCGACTCGTGGTGCAGATGAAGGATGAGCTGGAGAAGATCAAGGAACAGGTGCTGAACGTGCTTTGACCGTGAGCGGAACGGAACACCAGGGGAAGTGCATCATCCTGTCGGCCCCATCGGGTGCGGGCAAGACCACCATCGTGAGACATTTGCTGGCCGAAGGATTGGGGCTGGCCTTCAGCGTCAGTGCCACCACCAGGCCACCGCGGAACGGAGAGGTGAACGGGCGCGACTACCACTTCATTTCCGCGGATGAGTTCAAAGGCCACATTGCTGCCGGTGAATTCGTGGAATGGGAGGAAGTGTATCCAGGACGGTTCTACGGTACCTACCGGAGCGAGGTGGAACGCATCTGGGCCGAAGGTCATCATGCCATCTTCGACATCGATGTCATCGGCGGCCTCGACCTGAAGGAGATCTACCAGACGCGGGCCCTCGCTGTTTTCATCAGCCCTCCTTCCGTGGAAGCCCTGGAGCAACGCCTGCGCGAACGCGGCACCGAGGATCATGCCACCTTGAAGGTCCGCATCGACAAGGCGCTACATGAACTGGCCTTCACGGACCGCTTCGATGCCACCATCATCAACGACGACCTGAACGTGGCCTGTGGCGAGGCCGTGTCCTTGGTCCGCCGATTCCTCAGCTGATGCGCATCGGTTGTCTCTTCGGAACGTTCGACCCGCCACATGCCGGGCATGTGGCGATCGCGGAGCACATGCGTACTTCCCAGGGATTGGACCAGGTCTGGTTGGTGGTGACGCCCCAGAACCCGTTCAAGCTCGGCAACGTCATCAGCCCGGACACCCATCGGATGGCCATGGTCAGGCTGGCGGTGCAGGGCCATCCCGGCCTGGTGGCCAGCGGGTTCGAGATCGACCTTCCCAAACCGAACTACACGGCGGACAGTCTCCGTTTCATGAGGCACCGGTGGCCCGACCATCGCATCGACCTGATCATCGGTAGTGATAACCTGGCAGCCTTTCATCAGTGGAAGGACCCGGAAGACATCCTGGAGCACCACCGGATGTTGGTCTACCCCCGGACGGGTTCACGAGAGCATCTCGCCGGTTCGATCTTCTTGGGGCATCCACAGGTGCGGGTGGTAGCAGATGCACCCTTGCTACCCATCTCCTCCACGCAGATCCGCGCTGACATCGCTGCCTGGCGGCCCGTCGACCCTTGGGTCGCCCCCGAGGTTCTCAGCTATATCCGGCAATTCGGACTTTACAAGCCCTGAAGGCTGATGGGCTCAACCACCCCTGCGGTGTGCCGCAAGTGGTCCCGTAATACGTTCACGGCCCGGTCGAAGCCCAGTTCGTTCACCACATGCAGATCGCACAGGTGCCGATAGGGGAGCAGATAATTCCGGTAGGCAGGCAGTACGTGATGTTCCCACTGATACAGGATCTCCTCAGCGCCATACCCGCGCTCGCGTGAATCCCGGAGCAGACGGCGGTCGAGTTGGGCACCTTCACTGGCATCAATGAACACACGCAGGTCGAAGAGCTCGCGAACGGGTTCATGATGCAGCACGAACAGTCCTTCCACCAGGATCACGGGGGCGGGACGCAGCTCGATGAGCGCGGGTTCCTTGTCGCCCTGATTAAAGGTGTACTCCTTCTTGTAGATGGGCTCTCCGGCCACCAGGCTGCGCAGGTCACGGGCCAGGCCATCCAGGTCAACTGCCGTCGGAAGGTCGAAGTTCACCTTCCCGTTGGGGTCGATGGCCTGTTCCTCCTTGGGATGGTAGTAGTCGTCCTGTGATACCACACACACACTTCCCGAGGGAAGTCGCTCGCGCAGGGCACGGACGAGGCTGGTCTTGCCCGATCCACTGCCACCGGCTACTCCGACCAGGTAGGCTCCCCGATGCATCAGGGCAAAAGTAGGTGACCGCCACGTACGGCCCGTGATGAGCGGACCACTTTGGCACGCGCCTTGAAATGATGGTCCCGAAACTACCCGACCACCATGGAACCCACCGTCAACCTTTACGCCCAACTGAAGCGTCGCGCCAAACGCCTCCTGCTCGCCGGAGATGTGGAACGGTATCTCCGCACCTTGGGTCGCCTCCATGCCCTGCGCGCGATCTCCCGGCCGGGTCTGGCTTAGGGTGGGGCACATCCTTCCCGGCGCTTGCTCGGAAGCCAGAACCCTTGACCCTCTAAGCGCCTCCAACTATTTTCAGGTCATTTGGATCTTTTCGGTCGATACTTCCGTTGAAGGTCCCATGACGAAGAAGGATAAGATAGCCTTCATTAAGAGCAGTAAGCGCAAAACGCACGTGTACCAGGACCTGAACGGGTATACGGACCAACAGCTGAACGACGTCATCCGGGAGATCGTGCAGGGGCTGATCCGCGAAAGTGAGATCATCGCCAACGCATACATCAACGGATACCGTTAGGGATGTTGCAGCGTGTTTACTGCTGAGGGCAGGGACCCACAGGTAATGAAGCCCCCCACGAAAGTGAGGGGCTTTGTTACGTTAGAGCGCCATGCTCCCAGCGCACCAGGTCGGGGTCGCCATCCACCTTGTCCTGACCATCGAGCTCCATCCTATCTTCGGACCATGAGCACCGTGGTCCAGAAGCGTTGGAAATTGAGGTCATCCCCGGATCCTGTCGTGGTGGAGTCCCTGACCCATGAGAGATGTCCCGAACCCATAGCGCGGCTGCTGGCTCAACGAGGTATTGGCTCGCCAAGTGAGGCATCGGTGTACTTCCGCCCCAGCCTTGATCAACTGCACGACCCTTTCCTGATGCAGGACATGCTCGTCGCCGTGCAGCGCATTGAACGGGCACTGGGCGACAACGAGCGCATCATGGTCTACGGCGATTATGATGTGGACGGTACCACGGCGGTGGCCTTGATGTATTCCTTCCTGCTCCGCTTTACCGGGAATATCCTCTTCTACATACCCGATCGCTATTCCGAAGGCTACGGTATCTCCTTCGCCGGTATCGAAAAGGCCAGGCAGGAAGGAGCCACGCTCATCATCGCACTGGATTGTGGGATCAAGGCGAATGACAAGGTCGACCGGGCGAATGAGCTGGGCATCGACATGATCATCTGTGACCACCACAGGCCCGGTGATCGGTTGCCGGCTGCGGTGGCTGTGCTGGACCCGAAGCGTTCCGATTGTGCATACCCGTACAAGGAGCTTAGTGGATGTGGCATCGGTTTCAAATTGATCCAGGCGATCGCCTCCAGGAACGGGATCTCCATGAACGAACTGGAGCCCTTTCTGGACCTGGTCGCCGTAAGCACGGCCTGCGATATCGTGCCCGTGGACGGTGAGAACCGTGTCCTGGCCCACCACGGATTGAAGCGCCTGAACGATGCTCCACGCCCCGGGTTCCAGGCGATGCTGGCCATGGCCAACGTGAAGAAAAGGCTCTGTGTCACCGATCTGGTGTTCGCCTTGGGGCCACGGATCAATGCCGCCGGACGCATCGAACACGGTCGTCAGGCCGTGGAACTGCTGCTGGCCCATGAGCTGGCACAGGCGGAACAGATCGGCCTGCGGGTGGACGGGCATAACACACACAGGCAGGAACTGGACAAGGACATGACCCGCGAAGCCTTGGACGAGATCGCATCCGACCCGAACGGGCGGGAGGCCTGGAGCACGGTCCTGTTCCGGAGTACCTGGCACAAGGGAGTGATCGGTATCGTTGCCTCCCGTCTCATCGAACAATACTACCGCCCCACCATCGTGCTCACGGAAAGCAATGGCAAGGCGGTGGGGTCGGCCCGAAGCGTTCGGGGTTTCGATGTCTACGAAGCGATCAGTGCCTGCAGCGACCTGCTCGAGCAGTTCGGGGGACACATGTATGCCGCCGGATTGACGATGCCCATGGAGAACATCGCAGCCTTCACTGAGCGTTTCGAAGCGGTGGTGCGTGCCACCTTGGACCCGGCCTGTCGTATTCCGGTCGAGGATGTGGATATGGAAGTACCGTTGAACGAGATCACCGATCGCCTGATCCGGGTGCTCCGCCACATGGCGCCTTACGGGCCGGCGAACATGCGACCAGTGTTCATGACCCGTGCTGTGGTGGATACGGGTTCGGCCCGCATCGTGGGTGCCGATCACCTCAAGCTCACCCTGCGTGCGGCGGAAGGTGGTGGTCCGGCCTTCGATGCCATTGCGTTCAAACAAGCGCATCATTTCGAGCTGATCAAGAGCGGTGCACCGTTCAGCCTGCTCTATACGGTGGAGGAGAACGAATGGCAGGGTCGCCGTTCCATCCAATTGAACGTGAAGGATATCAAAGCGGGAAGTGTGGGTCTCTTAACAGGAGAACCCGCCGCTCGTTCCGAACAGGTTCTGTCCTGATGAATTCGGTCATCGGATCCTCCATGGAGCTTCACGCATTGCCACCGATGCATGGCGCATCCTACTGTCATGCTTGACGCACGCACGGGGCTCATCCTTCCGTTGGATGACGAACACTTCATGCGTCATGCGTTGCGCGAAGCCGAGCAGGCCTTCAAGGCGGACGAGGTACCGGTAGGGGCCGTGGTGGTGTGCAACGCCCAGATCATCGGACGGGCGCACAACCTTACTGAGCGGCTAAATGATGTCACGGCCCATGCCGAGATGCAGGCCATCACCGCGGCGGCCGCTCATCTGGGTGGCAAGTACCTGAAGGACTGTACGCTCTATGTGACCCTGGAGCCTTGTGTGATGTGTGCGGGTGCTCTCCACTGGGCACAAGTGGGGCGCATCGTCTTCGGCGCTTTCGATGAAAAGGCCGGATATCGACGCTTGGGTGCGCGTGCACTACACCCCAGGACCCAGGTCACGGGTGGCATATTGGAAGCGGAGTGTGCCGATCTGATGAAGGCCTTCTTCCGTAAGAAGCGTTCACTGTGAGCGCTTTCCCCGTCTGTGTGGGCGGGTGCGATGGATCTCCTCGTTGATCTCCACAGCCTCCTGGAGAAGCCTGCGGAGCGGACCGACGGGCAGCGTCTTCAACTCCTTGGCCGGTAGGAAGTGACGGATCGACCGGTGATCGGTATGCGCCAGAATCCTTTCCGGGTCGACCATGACACCACCCTGCACGAAACCCAGCACCAGGCCTTTCTTCTGCAGGCTCAGGTAACACATCCAGCGGAGGTGGGAATAGAACGGGGTTCCATATTTCCACTCCTCCCGGATGAGCGGTGAAGCTTCCAACACGATGCTGCGGATCTCCTCCGCCACCGGTCTCCATGCTTCCGGAAGACCTTCGAACCAGTCCTCTATCCGTGCGACATCGGACCGGTCCATCGGTGCATCATGGAAGTTGTTCTGCTCGGGTGTTGGTGGGCACGGACCCCCCGATGTTCAGGAGCACCGGGTCACGGTCATTATCGGTCCCCGTATAGCGCGTCACACCGTCCATGTTCACGTCCTCCGGGTAGTAGCCGAGGGCGGAGGTGTTCGTTGGCACGCTGCCTCCAATGGCCTGCAGGATCGGGTCACGATCGTTGCTCTCGCCCGAGTATCGCAGGGTGCCGTCGCGGAGCACATTGCCCGCCCACAGCGCGGCACGGCCGTTCACGGTCTTCCTGGCCTCGGTCCCGAAGGTTGCCGTGGACGAAGTAGTGAGGTCCAATGCCAAAGGAGAACCGCTCAGCGAGACAGCAGTGGACGTCATGACACCCAGGTGGTTCCTGTGTCGTGCGACCACGTGGTAGTTGCCCGGACCGGCCAGGAACACCACGGGTGAAAGGCCATCCTTGTCCACCACATCACCATCGCGCTGCACCAGGGCACATCGGGTGGCGATGAGCGTGGCCGGATCGACCGCGCTGCGCAGTTCGAGGAGCACCCAATCCACGATGGCATCGTCCCCCGTGGCGGCGAACACGCTGGCATCAGCACTTTCGCCTCCACCGCTCCCGGCCTGCGTGAACCCAAGCGCGGTGTAGGGCTCGGTCGTTGGCAGCTGACCGTTCGCACGAAGGTCATCCCGCATACGGTCCGTTCCGCTGTCATAACTGCCTTCCAACAGAAGCTTAACGTTGAGCGAAACACCATTACCCTCGATGGTGACATTATCGAAATACAGGAGGTTGCCGTAACCGTTGATCCCACTGAACCGGACCAGCACGGTCTGCCCATCATAGGAGCCAAGGTCCAGGTCGTTCAACTGCCATTGCGAACAGTTCGTGGGCGACCAAGCGGAGAGACTTGCAGGAGCGGTGGCCAACTGGGAACCGATCCGTAGGAAGACCGTGTTCCAGGTGGCACCACAATCCCCGCTGACATCCACGCGCAGGCCATCGTCATACCCCGTGGCGTATGGCGCGTAGGCGTGGTGGAACTTCAACCGTGTGCCGGCCGAATTCGACAGGTCGATGAAGGGGGATGTCAACCGATCCTCCTGACCTGGGGCGTTGTAGGAATAATAGTTGATCGACCATGCTCGGCTTGCCGCACACAAAGCGCCGTTCGTGAGCTGGGATGTGCTCCAGCTGGTGCTTGCGTCCAGGTTCTGAAGCGTCCATCCAGGGGGTGTCGTGGAGCCGCTTTCCACATCCTGTAGGTAGGTTGCCGCGACCGTTGGCGTGGTAAGCAGTTGCACTGATGTGGCTGAGTTGTCATTGCCCGAAAATTGATCGCCAGCGAGGTTGCTGCTGGCCACAAAAATGACCGGGCCCGGACCCACCAGAGCTGCCTCCTGGCTGAACTGGAAGGAGGCGCTAGCGCCGGGAGCAAGGGTGCCCGTGAAAGTCTCGGTCACCGGGGTTCCACCGTTCACCGTGTAGGAGACCGGAAATCCGCTCTGCTCCGTGGTCCCATAGTTGCGCACGGTGACGATCACTGGAATAGTGGTTCCGGCGCAATCGAACATGAGCGGTGACGGGGAGGTGAACCCGGCGATGCCCACGTTCAACGGCAATGGCAGGTCAAAGGCCTCGTCCGCGTCAGAACGGCTTGCCGAGCTGCCCTGGGAGGCACTGGCGCCGAGTCCGCGGCGGGCAAAAGCCGCCCAGATCGAGGCCTGGTTCGCACCGCCATTGTTGAGTTCATCGGCCAGCAGGATGGCATCCCGAGCATCCACGAACCCTGGATTGCACGGGGTGAGCTTCATTCCGTCGATGACCAATTGCATGGCGATGTTATTGCCTCCGGTACCGTTGTAGATGTCGGGGTCAAGCCCGTGAACACCGATCAATTCCCAGGTCATCTCCCACAGCATGGTGCACCATACG
>JBGTAJ010000024.1:0-2689 GCA_041749915.1 Flavobacteriales bacterium | reverse complement strand
GTGAAGTAGTCGGTACTGGTAGTTCCTGCTCCACCGAGATTCGCCCTGGCCCTGACCTGGATCATGAAGTTGTCCGAATAGTCCAAGGACCACAGGAACTTCAGTTGTTCCGCATTCAACACCGTATCGGTGCCCGGAACGACGATCTCCGTGCCATCCTCGCGTTCGATCGTGCGGATATTCACCGCGGAATAGGAAAGGCCACCTTGTCCCAAATGCCCCGGAGCGATATCGTCCACCGTCTTCGCTGCACGCAACTGGTCCTTGGTAACGGTAAGCAGGAAGCGCGAGTCCAGGTCGTAGTGGATCGTCGTGGAAGTGGCCCACAGGTAAGTACCCAGGCCCAAGGACGCTACCGCCGCACTGGTCGTGGGTGTGCCATCGAAGGGCTGGGGCTGCGGCTGGCCATTACAGCCCACAGAGAAGGTCAACACGGCCGCCAAGGCGGATAGCGGGATGTTCATGCTCGTCTTCATGGTAGGTGTCGTTTGTACAGTTTTCAGACCTGCGTAGCTCTCCTGCAAGCGGTCCGATACATATCGGACCGGCGCGGATTCAGCCCTCCGCCGGGCAATTGCAGTACGAAACCGGATACAGCTTTCTGTTCCAGCACAGGTTCCCAGGTCCCTGCCCCCGCTCAGCAGCCCACCGTGCCGAAGGAGAACACGAATTCCTGCTCCACCGGCTCGCCGGCAGCATTGCTGGCGGCGCTCCAGGTCCCGGGCAGGGTGTTCAGCAGTTCCAGCACCCGGGCGTCCAGCGCGGGGTAGCCGGAGCTCTCCGACAGGCGGACAGCCGAGACCGTGCCTGCCTTGTCCACCGTGAGATGGACCTTACCCGAACGCAGTGTCTGGGCATCAACCATGTACGCGAAGGCCGAAGTGCCGTTCTGCACGTGGGCGATCATCGCTTCCTTGCCCAGGCTGTTCACGGCCTCATGCTCGGGCACGATGGTGACATGGGGCGAGGCATAGTTGCCACGGGTGGTTCCGGTGGCGGCGTCCTTCTCCGTGAACTGTGCCCGGATCAGGAAATTGCTCGAATAGTCCAGGGACCACAGCAGCTCCAGTTGGGCCTTATCCAGCACCGGGTCGTCGCCCACCACCACGTTGTTGGTCTGCTGCTCGTCCACAAAGGTCCGGATGCTCACCGAGGAGTAGGTTACGATCTCCTGCTCGGGGTCGCCGGGCACGATGTCGTAGATGGTCTTCGCCGCCCGCAGCTGTTCCTTGGTCACCGTAAGCTCGAAGCGCGATCCCAGGTCATAGGCGATCGCCATGGGCGTTCCCCGCAGGTAAGTGCCCAGACCCAGGTCCGTGGGTACCACCGCCGCGTTGGTCGTGGGTGATCCATCGAAGGGTTCGGGTTGCGGTTGGCCATTGCAGCCAAGGGAGAAGCTCAGCACTACCGCCAAGGCGGAAAGAGGGATGTTCATGGTGGTCATGTTATTTGTACTTAGTTCACTCTATGTCAATTCCCTAGTCTCCATTACCCGAACGCCATCTCAGTCGACCCGTTGGGGCCCGAGGCCTCGGGCGACGCTACGTCGGCTGCGGGTGATGTTCTCCTCCATCTCCTCCCTCACCTCCCCAACCTCCCTCCCCTCCCTCAGCACCCCCCCGGCCCCACCACGAACTCGAAGGCCTGTGCCACCGCCCGGCCCTTCGCATCGGTGGCCGCTTCCCAGCGCGGCATCTCCTTGAATATCCGCACCAGCGCCACATCCAGCTCCGCGTTGCCCGTGGTCTTCACCAGTTCCACCTGGGTGGGCGCACCCGTGGCATCCACCTGGAAGTGCAGCACCGGGGGCTTCAACCAGCCGATGCCCGGTGCGATGTGCTGCAGCACCCGCGTCTTCAAGTAGCCCACCAGGGCCTGCTCGCCGCCCACGAATTGGGCGTTGTGCGCGCTGCCCTCAGCCTCCTTGTCCAGCGGACGCACCACATAGACCTGGTCGGAGAACAAGGCCGTGGGGTCCAGGAAGGGTGCGCGGGCCGCGGTGTCCTTCGGCAGGCTCAGCGGGTCGAAGGTCTTCACCGGCCCTTGTTGACCGGTGGAGGGTGCGGGGACATCGATCACAGCGATCTCCAGCGAGAGGAATACGGCGCCAAGTACGAGCGCAAGTACGGGGGCTTCCAGGGTGCGTAGCATGGGTGCTTTTGCTTTGATACGCTAAAGGTGGGGGGCTCGTGCGCCAAACCGAGTTACCTAGTGTAAAATACTGTAAACGTTGCGTGAAACATTGTGCGTCAAGCACTTAGCCAGCTACCTTCGGGGCATGATCGCGACCCTTCCACGGCTCCTTGCGCTGGTCCCCGGGCTCCTGTTGCTCGGGGCACCCCTGCGTGCCCAACAGGCCGAAACCCGTTCGCCGCATGAGCATGTGGGCATGCGCATGATCGGCCACGCGGTGCTCCTGTCGGTGGGCGACAGCAGCTCCCTGGTGCTTCCGGTGCAGCGTGTGGCCGGCAGCTACCTCATCTCCTTCGGCACCGAGTTCGCCTTCGTGCCCGAAAAGCTGGTCGCCACGGTGGACAGTGTGATGGCGGCCACACGCCTCTCGGCCGATTACGTGGTGGAGGTGGAGCGCTGCGGAACGCGCGAGGTGGTGCACAGCTACGAGCACCGCGCTGCCGACACCCTCTCCATCATGCCCTGCACCTCGCGGGCCCTGCCCAGTGCATGCTAT
>JBGTAJ010000023.1:0-4421 GCA_041749915.1 Flavobacteriales bacterium | reverse complement strand
GCAGCACTGCAACAGCGCCCGGGCACGTTCCCGGTCCGCGGTCCGCGTGCTTTCGATCAGGGTGATGGCGCGGCCCAAGGCGGCCCGGTCACCGGCGCGCAGGCGGGTGAAGAGCTCCTCCGGTGTGCTGTCCGCGCTCATGGTGCTCAGTATCCCTTTCGGTAGTTGTCCACCCAAGAGCTGTCGCCCACG
Source organism: Flavobacteriales bacterium (assembly GCA_041749915.1). Lineage (GTDB taxonomy): Bacteria > Bacteroidota > Bacteroidia > Flavobacteriales_F > PHOS-HE28 > PHOS-HE28. The sequence goes on along the minus strand of JBGTAJ010000023.1, from coordinate 4,229 downwards.
TCACGCAACAGGCGGAAGGCGTCGATGCCCTTGGCCATGCCGCTGAGCTGCAGGATGCCGTAGTCGGAGAGCAGCAGCATCTGGCGCGCCGAGGGGGCCTCGCGTTTCTCCGCCCAGCCCTTGCCGGGGTGCTGTCCCTCGGTGAGGCGGAAGGGGTACTCCCAGAAGCGCAGTTTCCACAGCTGGTCGAAGACCTCGCAATCGCGTAACAGGCGGGTGCCGGAAGTGTCCTCCGGGTGCAGGCAGAGGCGCACGCCATGGCGGTGGAAGAGGTTCACGCCCTCGGGATTGGCCTTGCTGGGCACGGCCCCTTGTGCCTGCAGCACGAACTGCTCACGGGTCATGGGCTCGGTCTGGATGGTGCGCCCCTCGAACTCCTTCACCAGGAAAAGGGTGAAGAGCTGGCTGTTCATGCCCGTGTTCAGGCTCACCCCGAAGGTGTAGCTGGCGAAGGGCGACGGGGTGCCGGCCTGCCCACCGGACAGCGAGGGCAGCACCAGCAGGGCGGCGCAGAGCACAAGGACCACGAAGCGCAGGGGCATGCCACAAAAGTACCCCTCCGGGCTACTTCTTCACGAAGCGGCCCTGGCCCAGTGCGGTACCCTGCGTGGCGGTGATGGCCACCACGTAGCTGCCGGCATCCAGACGCTCCACCGGGATGCTCAAGCGGTTCGCATCAAAGGCCAGCTGCTGTGATCCTTCGATCACCACCCTGCCGCTGGCATCCAGCACGCGCCAGAGCAGGTCGCGCTGTCCGGAAAGATCGTCCAGCACGATGTTCACCACATCGTTGGCGGGGTTGGGATATACCTCGATGCTGCTGGGGCGACCGCTCATGAAGACGCTCCGGACCGGCGAATAGGTGCTGGTGCCGTCGATGTCCACCTGCTTCAGGCGGTAGTAGTTCCAGCCCTGCACCGGGTGTTTGTCGGGCCAGGTGTAGCGGATGGTCATGCCGCTGGAGCCCGCTGCGCCCACGCGACCGATGGCCTCGAAATGCTCACCGTCCGTGGAGCGTTCCACCATGAAGTGGTCGCTGTTCTGCTCGCTGCCGGTGGCCCAGCTCACCATCACCTCATGACCGGCTGGTTCGGCGACGAACTCCATCAGTTCCACGGGAAGGATGCAATTGATGGAGGCACAGGGCAGCGCGGAAGGTGTGGGCAGCGGGGTGCAACCAGGCTGGAACTGGAAGGTGAGGTCGAAAGGGGTGCCCCAGTACTGGGTGTAGAAGTTGTCGATGAACAGGATGTACCACTCCCCGGCATTGGCGGTGATGTAGCGGGTCCAGCTATCGCCGAAGGCGCCCTCGGTGAAGTCCGTGGCGATCCAGTTGAGGCCGGTGAGCACCGGGCCATCACCCCACGAACAGCGCAGGGGGAGACCGGTGGGTGGGCACACCAGGGATGAGTACGGCCCCCAAAGGCCGTAGTCGTAGTCGGCACCACCATAGGGCGCTGCGTTGATGGTGAAGCCGATCTGTCCCGGGGCCGAGACCTGGAACGAATACCAGACCCCCTGGCGTTCATTGGCGATCAGGCAGCCCCGGTTGGCCGTGGTGAGGTCCACTACACTGCCCGTGTTCTGTGGATTACCGCTCAGGGAAACGAAGTCCTGGCACAGTTGCACAGCCCCCACACAATCCTCGATCGGCGCGGGCGGTGCATTGCAGGCGCTGTTCACGATGAGGGCCCCTTGGAGCCCCGGCGTGGGAGCGGGCAATGAACTGCTGATGATCTGCCCTCCGTTGGCGGCCAGCACCAGGAAGCTGATCTGGTTCTGGAATCCGCCCACGGCCGTGTAGCTCACGGTGATCACTGCGCCGGTGTTGGCGCCGAAGGTGATGTTGCCGATGGAGTTGTTGATGGTGTAGTTGGTGCACACGTTCGGTGCGGGTCCGGGCGGGTCGATGCACACGGTGACGAAACTGCCGTTCCAGCCATCGCCGAAGCTGTCCTGCATGCGCAGGGTGTAGTAGCAGTTGCCCGGCGGGGGGTCCGTACGCGCGGCACAGAGCGAGAAGGTGCCCGTGGAGCCGGTCTGACGCCACAGTCGGATGTACAGGGTCTCCCCGGGAACGAGCGATGCAGCGGGCAGCGAGGCGTAGGGCATCGTGGCCGCCGTGGGGCTGCCGTTCAGCACGCAGTTCAATTGGGTCAGCACCAGGTTGTTCCCGGCACAGGTCCCGGAGGCCACGCGGTAGATGGCGTAGGCACCATCGGTCAGCGAGCCGTCATCCGAATCGATGATCAGGCTGGCGGCGGCGAAGGGGTTGGGCACCTGCACGGTGAACCACACGTCGGCGGTGGCCGTGGCGGCGCAGGAAGGGTTCGGCACGTTGATCACCCCCAGCGGGTTGGTGGGCGTCACGCTCGCGTTCTCGTTGGTGTAGCCGCTGAAGAGGCAGCCGTAGTTCACGGGCAGGGCCAGGGCACCGCAGGGGTCGTCGTTCACCGGCGGAGTGGTGGGCGTGGCGCAGATCTGGAAGTTGCCGAAGATGGGCGTCTTGTTCCACACACGGACGTACAGCACCGTGCCGGGCACGATGGTGGTGCCGTTCTGGTTCACGGTGATGCCGGGCATGTTGCCACCGGCGGGGTCGTTGCAGGCCACCTGCACCAGGGTGTTGCAGTCCGGGTTCATGCGGTACACGGCCATGGCGGGGTCGTTCAGCACGGAACTGCCCAGGTCGATCTCCACTCCCACACCGGGCGGTGCCAAGGGGATCTCCACGGTGAACCACACATCGTTGATGGGGGGCACGTTGCCGCAGGTGGGTGCCGGAACACCACCGGTGGCCAGGGCACCCTCGGTGGTGGCCGAGACCGGTGTACAGGCCGGGGTCACCGGCACCGGATCGGCGGTGCAGGGATTGTCGTTCGTGGGCGGTACTGGCTCAAAGGCGCAGATCTCGAAACTGCCTCCGTTGGCGGGAGATCCCTGGGGGAACAAACGGATCCACACCGTCTCACCGGCCAGTAGGGGGTCATTGATGGCGATGAACGGTTCCGGGAAACCCGCCGTGATGTCCGCGTTGCATGCCAGTTCCGTTAACGGACCCGCACAGGAGGTCGCACTGTACATGGCCATGGCCAGGTCGGTCGCACCGATATGGTTCACCTGGATGCCGAGGGCACCAGTGACCGGGACCACCGCACTGTACCACACATCATAACCCGAGTAGGTGCCGCAGGAGGGCGGTGGCACGCCGGATGTGGCCGTGGCCCAATTGGAACTGGTGGTCAGGGGCGAGGTGCAGGTGGGGTTCACCGGCAGGGCCACCGCTCCGCAGGGGTTATCGTTCACGGGGGGGGAGGGAGTGGGCGAGCAACTGATGGTGAGCGTGCCGCACAGAAGGTGATCCGGGGTGCAGGGGTCGCCTCCCTGGTTGGAGAGGATGCGGATGGAACGCAGGCCTGAGGTCAGCGGCGTGTAGGTCACCTGTGCGTGACCGTTGGGCGAGCCGCAGCCATCATCATCAAAGGTGGTGAAGCCGTCCACCACCGGGAAGGCCGTGGCATTGCCGGTGATGCTGATCGTGGAGTTCCAGGCCGTGGCGGATCCGCACAGGGCGATGGTGTAGAGGTTGCCGGCGCACATGTACATGCGGGCATATTGGTTACCGCAGAGGTCCACCGTGAACAGGGAGGGACACACATCGCAATGCCAGCCGTTATAGCTGCCGGGGATGCCACCGGAAAGCACGCCCTGGTTGGTGGGCGGGACGTTGGAGGTGTAGGTGGGAGGACCAGCGGGTACCGTGGGTGGCTGCCAGTTGCCGTTGGCGACCAGGGTGGTGAAGTTGATCTGTGCGGAACCGCTGGTGGTGGCGTTCGGACTGATGGTGAAGGTCGTAGCGTTGATAATGCTCGTGACCACCGTACCTGCTAGGAGACCGGTTCCCTGCAGGGGCATGCCCACATAGAGAACTGATGTATTGAAGCCCACCCCCATGGTCACCGTTGCTGACCCAGCGGTGCGTATCGCGGTCACCGCCGTGGTGGCCGTGCCCGTGCATTGGGCCTGCACCTGCCCGGGCCCGGCGATGGCCACCAACAGGCCCAGCACGAGGATGCCGTGCAGCACTGGGCGGAGGAAAGGGGTGGAGTAGCGTGCGGTCATGTGCCCTTCGATGCTGCTGGTGATGAACACAGGGGCCGGCAGCTTGCACCCCCTGTGTGGTATCGTTCGTCGGCGCTCCTGAAGCGCCCTCATCCACCGCACGCTCA
>JBGTAJ010000022.1:0-15292 GCA_041749915.1 Flavobacteriales bacterium | reverse complement strand
CGGCTGCGCATCCCGTTCTGGTCCTTGGTGGCACTGACGCTGACGGCAGGTGGCGTGTATTGGGCGAACTATGAGCAGATCACCATCGCGCTGGAACGCAACCGCGAGGAATCATCCGATGATCTGGGTGAGCACGTGCGTTCCATTTCCAACATCTCCAGCGATGCCAGTAACCTGGAACGCATCAACCGCTGGAATTCGGCGCTGCGCATGTTCGAGGAACGGCCCGTGTTCGGCTGGGGCCCCGGCACCTACATGTTCCAGTACGCGCCTTTCCAGGCATCGGAGGACCGGACCATCATCAGTACCAATTTCGGCGAGGGCGGTAATGCCCATAGCGAATACCTGGGTCCCATGAGCGAACAGGGTATACCCGGCATCGGGCTGATGCTGACCCTGGTGATCGTGACCCTGGTGACGGGCATGCGCCTCTATGCCCGCATGCCCCCCGGTGTGGACCGGCGATTGATGCTGGCCGCCCTGTTGGGACTGGTGACCTATTACCTGCACGGCGCGCTCAACAACTTCCTTGATACCGACAAGGCATCCGTGCCTTTCTGGGCCTTCACGGTGATCATCGTGCACTTCGACATGAAGTATCCGAAGGCGTCCCGACAGGTCCTGGCGGAGCCAGCGTAGACCGCACCGGTGCCACGGAACAGGGGCATCCACCGGTCCCGCCCCTCTACTTGATCCGGCAGGTGAGCACGGCGATATCGTCCAGATAGGGCTGGTCGCCGCGGTGAGCGTTGAAGGCGGCGATGAGCGCTTCATTGAAGGGCTCAGGTCCGGCCAGCGAGAAGTCGCGTAGCAGGGTGCCCAGGATGTCCGTGCCAAAGTCGCGGCCGTGCTCATCCTCCTGTTCCACCAGGCCATCGGTGTAGCAGAGCAGGGTCGCTCCAGGTGGCAGGTCCGCAGTACCCACGCGCAGGAAGGGCAGCTGTGGCATCATACCCAGGGCGATGCAGCCATCGTGCAGCGGCATGGTGCCGTTCGCGGTCAGCAACAGTGGGTCGTTGTGGCCGCAGTTGACGTAGGTGATGCGGCGCGCTACCGGATCGATATGGCCGATGAACAACGTGATGAAACGCTCGCCCCGCGCGTTGGCCTGCACGCGCCCGTTGAGCTCGTGCACCAGGGTGGTGAGGTCCGTGTTGTGCCGCACACTGGCCTGGAGGTTCGCCTGGAAGTTGCTCATCAGCAGGGCCGCGGCGATACCCTTTCCGCTCACGTCGGCCACACAGGCCATGAACGAGCCGTCGCTCAGGGGGATCAGGTCGTAGTGGTCACCACCCACCTGGCTGTGGGGTTGGTACCACGCGGCCGCCTCGATGTGCTCGTTGTTGGGGAGCACGGCCGGCACCAGCATGCGCTGCATCTCGCGCGCCAGTTCCAGCTCCCGCTTGTCGCGCTCGCGTTGCAAGGCCTGGTCGGCCAGACGGCGGTTCTCCATGGCCACCACGATCAGGTTGGTGAGCGTCTGGATGTAGTTCAGGTGTTTCACCGTGGGGCTGATCCGCTGCTCCTCCTCATCGATGTCGCCGATGAGCAGAAAGGCGAGGGGGCGGTCGCGGTGGTGCACCGGGACGGCCACATCAAAGGCCCCGAGGCTGCCTGCGCTTTCACTATCGATGACCTGGATGTCGCTGAAGCGGCTGAAGGCCTGCTCCACATCCATCCCGTCATCGGCCGCTGTGGTGCCGAAGGCCAGTATCCGCACCCAGTGGTCGGTGCGTTCGAAGAGCATCAGTCGGGTGATGCCGAGGTCCTCGCGGACGATCTTCTCGTAGAGCTTCAACAGCTCCTCGCGCGGCATGGTGTTGTTGATGGCCTTGGTCACATCGAGCAACGCACGCAGCTGGAACTCCTTCAGCTCCAGACGTTCGATGATGCGTTCCAGGCGGGCCATGGCGTCAGTCCTTCAGCTTCTTGTACAGTTCGGGCAGTTTGGCCAGCAGGGCGATCTCGCGCATCTTGGACTTCCATTCGCCCGCGGGACTGCCGAAGTAGGTCCTTCCGCCTTCCAGCGAGCCGATGAGCCCGCTCTGTCCCAGGACCACGGCTCCCTTGCCGATGCGCAGTTTGCTGGGCACACCCACCTGGCCCCAAAGTGTCACGCCATCCTCCACCACCACGGCGCCGCTGATGCCCACGTGCGATGCGATGAGGCAACCCGCACCGATCAGGGTGTCGTGCCCCACCTGGATGTGGTTGTCCAATTTGCTGCCGCGACCGATGCGGGTGTCCGCGCTCACGCCGCGGTCGATCGTGCACAGCGCACCGATCTCCACGTCGTCCTCGATCACCACACTGCCGCCGGGCGCCATCTTGTCGTAGCCCGTCGGGCGTTTCTTGTAGTAGAAGGGGTCCGCACCGATCACCGTGTTGGCGTGGATGATCACCCGGTCGCCGATGGTGCAGTGCTCATAGATCACCACACCGGGGTGGATGATGCAATCGGCTCCGATCCGCACATGCGGCCCCACCACCGCGCTGCGGTGCACCTCGCTGCCCGCGCCGATGTGGATGTCGCTCTCCGTCCAGCCGGCACGCGGCATGAAGCGGCGGATGAGCGCGTTGTAATCGCGGCAGGGGTCATCGCTGATGATGATGGCCTTGCCCTCGGGCACGCTCACCTCCTTGTTGATCAGGATGGTGGTGGCCGCGCTGTTCAGCGCCTTGTCGTAGTACTTTTCGTGGTCCACGAAGACCAGGTCGCCCTCCTCCACCCGGTTGATCTCATTGAGGCCGGTGACGGGACGTTCGGGGTTGCCCTGTACCCGGGCATTGATCAGCTGCGCCAGTTCGGCGGCGGTCTGTGGAAGGGCGAGTTTCACGGGTTGCGGGGAATTGGGATAAAGGTAGCGGCCGTGGACATGCCCCCGGGGAGTGGCGCATCAGGCCGTGGCCGGAGTGCTTCGACCAGGTTTGTATCCTGAAAGGGACTGACGCTACCGGTGGTCAAGCCTGCGCCGCTTCATTCCACCTTCATCCACTGAACGACGGACCCCGCCTCCCGGGTCATGGGGGCGGGGTCCGCAAAGCCGGTTCAAGGGCCTATTTCTTCACACGGTCCAGGTACTCACCGGTCTCGGTGTCCACGCGCACCACGGTGCCGATGTCCACGAAGCTGGGTACGCTGATCTCGGCGCCGCCAGCCAGGGTGGCGGCCTTCATCACCTTGTTGCTGGTGTCGCCCTTCACGGCGTGTTCGGTGTAGGTCACTTCCAGTTCCACCACTTTCGGCGGACGGGCGAAGATGGGCGTATCGCTCTCGAAGCCCACCTGCACCACCATCTCCTCCTTGATGAAGCGCATGGCATCACCGAACAGTTCGGCGGGCACGTACTTCTGTTCGAAGCTCTCCTGGTCCATGCACACCAGGTTGTCGCCCTCCCGGTAGAGGTACTGCAGTTCGTGTACCTCCACGCGGAGCACCTCCATGGTCTCGCCACTGCGCCAGCGGTGCTCGTTGAGCTTGCCATTGCGCAGCACGCGCATTTTGCCTTGGTAGAAGGCACGCAGGTTGCCGGGTGTGCGGTGCTGCCACTCCATGATCTGGCAGATCTCGCCATTAAAACGGATGTAGGAGCCGATGTTGACGTCGGACGTGGAGGCCATGATGCTGGGATTCAGAAGTTCGGGCCGCGAAAATAGGCTTTTTGGAATGGGGATGATCGGCGTGTGGCGCTGAGGATCCGTCCACTCGCCACTCACCGATCGCTCGCTTGTTACTCCTTGAAAGAGCTGATCTCCAAGCTGTCCGTGCACAGATCGTGCTCCGCGGCCTGGCGGTTGCTGGCCACCAGCAGGGTGCGTCCGGGCATGTGTTCCTGCAGTAGCGCCCGGTACCACGCAATGGCCTCGGCGTCCAGGTTGCTGGCGGGTTCATCCAGCAGCAGCAGCGGCGTATCGCTCAGGATGGCGAGGGCGAGCTTGAGGCGCTGCTTCATGCCACTGCTGAAGTGCAGTACCGGCTTCTCCAGGGCCTTGTCCAGGTAGGCGATGCGCGCCACGTCGGCGGGCTTCAGGCCGGCCCGCAGCGGCTTGAAGCGTGCGTGAAACTCCACGGCCTGGCGCAGGCTCAGGTCCTCATAAAGCCCCAGGTAGGGCGCTGCGATGCTGACGTGGCGGTAGACCTCCTCCTGCGGGATCGTGCGACCATGGAGCCGGTGTTCGATGGTCCCTTCGGTGGGTACCAGCGCACCGCCGATGACCTGCAGCAGGGTGCTCTTGCCGCTGCCGTTGGGTCCCAGGATGGCCGTGCGGCTGCCGCTGGCCAGCGAGCGCGTCACACCGCGGAAGACCACCTCACGGCCGAAGTGCTTGGAGATATCGGTCAGACGAAGATCCATACGCTCATGTGGTCATGTGGACATGTGCGCATGTGCTCATGCCGTATCTGCAAGGTTGCAGGTTTCTGCTTGAGTTGCTGTGTTCACCACGTTGGTGCCGAGCACTCCATTGAAGGTGACCACCGAGATACATCGAAGCACTCTTCCATGAGCACATGGTCACATGAGCACATGTCTTCACTCGGCCAATCCCCGCATGATCCCCTTGGGGCTGTTGCGGATGAAGTCGAGGATCTGTCCGCGCTCGGGGCTGCGGGGCAGGGTCTGCTCCACGTTCTGCACGGCACGGTCCACGTTGGTGTTGCGCACGAAGATCTCGCGGTAGATGTCCTCGATACGGGCCACGGCGGCATCATCGAAGCCACGGCGGCGCAGGCCCACGACGTTCACACCCACGTAGCTCAAAGGCTCGCGGGCGGCCTTCACGAAGGGCGGTACGTTCTTCCGCACCAGGCTGGCACCGGCGATGAAGCTGTGCGCACCGATGTGGATGAACTGCTGCACGGCGACGTTGCCTTCGAGGATGGCCCAATCGTCGATGGTGACGTGGCCGGCGAGGTTGACGCTGTTGGCCACCACGATGTTGTTGCCCAAGATGCAGTCGTGCGCCAGGTGCACATAGGCCATCAGCAGGCAGTTGGCTCCCACGGCCGTCTTTTCGCGGTCTGCCGTCCCGCGGTTGATGGTGACGCACTCGCGGATGGTGGTGCCATCACCCACCTCGGCCGTGGTGTGCTCTCCGGCGAACTTCAGGTCCTGTGGGATGGCACCGATCACAGCACCGGGGAAGATGCGGCATTTGCTGCCGATGCGGGCACCGTCCATCAGCACGCAGTTGGGGCCGATCCAGCTGCCATCGCCCACCACCACATCCCCATAGATACTCGCGAAGGGTTCCACGGTGACATCCTTCCCGATGCGGGCGTCGGGGTGCACGTAAGCGAGGGGAGAGATGCTCATCGGACGGTGGCGCTTGCTTTCGGTAGTGCGGCGGCTTCGACCTTGTCCTTCACGATCTGCGCCATCATCTCGGCCTCCACGGCCAATTGGCCGTTCACGTAGCCGTGGCCCTGCATGTGCACCAGGCCTCGGCGGATGGGCGTGATCAGCGTGAGGTGGAACACCAGCGTATCGCCGGGGATCACCTTTCGGCGGTAACGGATCCCGTCGGTCTTCAGGAAGTAGGTGGTGTAGTTCTCCGGATCGGGCACCTGGCTCAGGGCGAAGATGCCGCCCACCTGCGCCATGGCCTCCACCTGCAGCACGCCCGGCATCACCGGGTTGCCCGGGAAGTGGCCCGTGAAGTGCGGCTCGTTCATCGTCACGTTCTTCACGCCGATGATGCTGTTCTTGTCCATGGACATCACCTTGTCCACCAACAGGAAGGGGTAGCGGTGCGGCAGCATCTTATGGATCTGCACGATGTCGAACAGCGGCTCCTTCGTCAGGTCAACGTGCGCCACGGGGTTCTTCTCCTCCTCGCGGATCTTCTCCTTGATGCGCTTGGCGAAGCTGGTGTTGCCGAAGTGCCCCGGACGCGCAGCGAGGATGTGACCCTTGATGGGGCGGCCCACCAAGGCCAGGTCGCCCACGATGTCCAGCAGCTTGTGCCGCGCGGGTTCGTTGAAGAATTTCAGGTCGGTGGTGTTCAGCACACCGTTGCGGCGCACTTCCACGTCCTGGTACTCGCGGCCCAGGGTCTTCGCAAGGTCCATGAGCTGTTCCTTCGTGGTGCCTTCGCGGTCCTCCAGCACGATGGCGTTGTCCAGGTCGCCACCCTTGATCAGGCCCGCCTTGGCCAGCTGCTCCAGCTCGCGCAGGAACACGAAGGTGCGGCAGGGTGCGATCTCGGCCTTGAACTCCTCGGCGCGGTACATGCTGGCATGCTGGGTGCCCAGCACGGGGCTGTTGTAGTCCACCATCACCGTCACGCGGAACTCGCCGCCGGGCGTGGGAACACCCAGCATCTCGGTGCCGCGCTCCTGGGTCTCGAACCAGATGGGCTCCTTCAGTTCGTACCAGTTCCGGGGGGCGTCCTGTGCCTCCAGGCCCACGCTCTCAATGGCCTCCACGAAGGGCAGTGCACTGCCGTTCATGATGGGTACCTCCGGACCGCTGAGCTGCAGCAGGCAGTTGTCCACGTTCAGCGCATACAGGGCGCTTAGCACGTGTTCCGTGGTGTTCACCACGGCATCGCCCTTGCCCAGGGTGGTGCCGCGGGCGGTGCTCACCACCAGGTCGGCATCCGCATCGATGATGGGCTGCCCCTCGAGGTCGGTGCGCTGGAATTTGTAGCCGTGGCCCACCGGGGCGGGGTTCAGCGTCAGTTTCACCGGTACGCCGGAGTGAAGGCCCACACCTTCCAGGGTGACGGAGGCCTTGAGGGTATGCTGGTTGTCGCTCATGACACAAGACGGCCGACATGGGGTTCATGACAAGCCCATGCCGACGCCCGGCGAAGGTACGAGCGCGTCCCGGACCGGCAGCTGATCCACCCAAGGCAGGTCGCCCTGCAACAAGGTCTTCGTACGTCGAGTAATGGTCAGGATCGGAGCTCAGAGACCGGGTTCAAGCCTCCGGCAGCGCATCATCCTGCGCCTTGCGCAGGGCGGCGAGCTCCTTCTCCAGCGCATCGATCCGCCGCTGCAGGGCGGGCAGGTTGCGGTACACCACATAACTGCGGTCATAAAGTCCCTTGGCGAAGGCCGGTGATCCCTGCACGGTCACACCGTCCTCCAAGTTGCTGCCGATGCCGCTCTGTGCCGCCACCCGCACCTTGTTGCCGATGGTGAGGTGACCCGCGATGCCCACCTGGCCGCCGATCTGGTTGTGGTCGCCCACCTTGGTGCTGCCCGCGATGCCGGTCTGTGACACGATCACGTTGTGCCTCCCGATCTCCGCATTATGCCCCACCTGGATCAGGTTGTCCAGCTTGGTGCCCTGGCGGATGATGGTGTGCCCGATGGTGGCCCGGTCGATGGTAGTGTTCGCGCCCACCTCCACATGGTCCTCAAGGATCACGTTGCCCACCTGGGGCATCTTTTCATAGACCCCTTCGGCATTGGGAACAAAGCCGAAGCCGTCGGCCCCGATCACTGCACCGCTGTGGATCACGCATTGAGCACCGATCACAGTCTGGTGATAGATCTTCACACCGGCATGGATGCGTGAACCGGCGCCCACCGTGGTGCGGTCGCCGATGAAGCAACTGGGGAACACCTTCACGCCATCGCCCAGCACCACATCATCGCCGATGTAGCAGAAGGCACCGATGTACACGCTCTTGCCCAGCTTCGCCCGTGGGCTCACATAGCTGGGCTGTTCAATGCCCTTCTTCTCATACTGCAGCTGGTAGTTCCGCTCCAGCAGCTGGGTGAAGGCCATGCGTGCATCGGCCACACGGATCAGCGTCAGGCTCTTGGGTATCGCCTTCGTGGCCTGGAACCCCTGGTCCACGATGGCGATGGTGGCCTTCGTGGTGTAAATGAACTCGGTGTATTTGGGGTTGGCCAGGAAGGTGAGGGTGCCACTGCGGGCCTCCTCGATCTTGGCCAGGTCGTTCACCATCACCTGTGGATCACCGTCCACCTCTCCTTGAAGGAGCTCGGCGATCTGGTCTGCGGTGAACTGCATAGGGTGAAGATAGGCAGGGGCGGATCAGTGCTTCAGGGGAACCTGCACCTGCACATCATCCCACCGCAGCACCAGTTCACTGGGCGAGCCCTCCACTGAAATGGTGAACTGCTCTGTAATGGCGGCGGGGTGCCGGACGGCTGCTTTCGCCTTGGCCACATCGGCCAGCGGGTCGCGCTGTGCCTCCCCGTCGAAGTTCACTCCCCAACCATACATCTTGCCGTTCAGGATCAACAGCCATTCGTCCTCGTTGGGAATGGTCCAGAGCGTGTAGGTGCCCGCCTTCAAAGGCGCCTCACCGAAAGTGATGTCCTTGTTCACCGTGAAGGTGGTGGCCTCGTTGGCCCCGGTGCGCCACACCTTGCCATAGGGGACCAAGGTGCCGAAGATGGCGAGGCCCTTCTTGTAGGGGCGGCTGTAGGTCACCTCCACCTTCAGGTCATCCACCACGAAGGTGGCGGTCTCCTTCGGACTGGCCTTCTTCGTCTGGCTGGTCATGTATCGGAATCCCACAAAGGCCAGCAGGACCACCAGGCCAACACTGATCAGGGTCCACTTGAGGTACTTGGGCATGAGCGATCGGTTTTGCGGCTGCGAAGGTACTCTAGGTAAGGCGGTGCACCACCATGCTGCTGGCCTGTGCGGTGGGCGTCACCACCAGGTCGTTCACGCATACGTGCGCTGGCAGCGTGGTCACGAAGTGCACGAGGTTGGCGATGTCCTCGCCCTTCAGTGGGCTCAGGCCCTTGTACGGTGCGCGGGCCTTGTCCTCATCGCCGTGGAAGCGCACCAAGCTGAACTCGGTCTCGGCAAGCCCCGGTGCGATCTGCGTCACCTTGATGCCGTGGGGCAGCAGGTCCTGGCGCATGCCCTTGCTCAGCGCATCCACCGCATGTTTGCTGGCGCAGTACACATTGCCCTTGGGGTACACCTCCTTTCCCGCGGTGCTGCCGATGTTGATGATGTGGCCCTTTCCCCGCGCGATCATGCCGGGTATGACGGCGCGGCTCACATACAGGAGTCCTTTCACGTTGGTGTCGATCATCCGGTCCCAATCCTCCGCCGCACCTTCCTGGATGGTGTCGAGCCCGGCGGCCAGGCCGGCGTTGTTCACCAGCACATCGATGGCCTGCCAATCATCGGGCAGTGAGGTGATGGCCTGCTCCACGGCGGCATTGTCGCGCACATCGAAACGCAGGGCATGCACCACCGTGCCGCCTTCTATGGTACCGTGCAAGCCTTCCAACTCGCGCTTCAGTACTTCCAAACGATCGCGCCTGCGGCCGGTGATGATCACGCGCCAACCTTCAGCGGCGAAACGTCGGGCGGTGGCTTCACCGAAACCCGATGTGGCGCCGGTAATGAGGATGAGCGGGGTGGACATGGCACAAAGGAACGATGGGGCGCCCAATTGCTTACTCTGCGAGCCACCGCGGCCAAGCCAAATAGAACTTCTCCACCGGCTTGCTCAGCGCAGCGATGCCCAGGTTGTCACTGGCCTCCGCGATATCGCGCAGCGTGCCGTCCTTGTACCGCAGTTCGATGCGGTCCTTGCCGGGGTCGTAGGCATTGTTCACGATGCTGCCGGTGATCACAAAGTGCGCGGCATCGGCCAACGGGATGCCCAGTTGTGCGGCCACCCGATCGCGCAACTCGTCCACCTTCGCCTGTGGCCACGGCTCGTTCTGCAGGCGGATGCGCAGGTTGCGGCGATGCACCAGATCGGTGGCCAGCTGCGACAGCACCTTGTCCGGATGATCGCACCACACCTTCACCGCGCCCATCACGTCGTGGTCATCGAGCTTCAGGAAGTCGCTGAGGATGGCGGGGTCGCTGAAGGACGAGCGATCGTGATCGGCGCTGAGGAAGCGCAGCAGGGCAGGGGAGGCGAAAACCGTGGTGCCGCCAAGGGCCAGCTCCTTCGCGCGACGCAGCGTCTCCACCAGCATCATCTCGCAGGCCACCACGGTCTTGTGCAGGTACACCTGCCAGTACATCAGCCGCCGCGCCACCAGGAATTTCTCGATGCTGTAGATGGCCTTTTCCTCCACCACCAGCTTGTCATCCACCACCTGCAACATCTTGATGATGCGCTCCCCACCGATCACGCCTTCGCTCACACCGGTGTAGAAACTGTCGCGGTTCAGGTAGTCGATGCGGTCCACATCCAGTTGGCCGCTGACCAATTGGTGCAGGAAACGCTTGGGGTATTCATCGCGGAAGATGCGGATGCCGAGGTCCAGCGCGCCATTGAACTCGGTGTTCAGGGCGTCCATCACCAGGGCGCTCACCGCTTCATGTCCGATGCCTTCCACCAGGCTGTGCTCCAGCGCGTGGCTGAAAGGTCCATGGCCGATGTCGTGCAGGAGGATGGCGATGCGGGCGCCCAGGGCCTCCTCGTCCGTGATGGCGTGGCCCTTGCCCCGCAGGGTGGCGATGGCATCACCCATCAGGTGCATGGCCCCCAAAGCGTGGTGGAATCGCGTGTGCAACGCGCCGGGATAGACCAGGTGGCCCAGCCCCAGCTGCTTGATGTAGCGCAGCCGCTGGAACCACGGATGGTCGATCAATCGCAGCACCGTGGGGTGCGGCACGGTGATGAAACCGTAGATGGGGTCGTTCAGGATCTTCATTGGTCACTTCACACCTCACAAGTAACAACTCACACCTCACACTTCCTACCCAGTACCTTCACGCCCCGAAAGTACTGGGCAACACGGCACGCTATTCCGCGTTGCCCTTGGTATGCGATACTTCACCACTGAACCTGTAGCGCCGAAAGGCACCACCATACCACTGATGACCGCTTCCATCCTCTGGGCCGACGACGAGATCGATCTGCTCCGTCCCCACGTGCTCTTCCTGCAAGGCAAAGGCTACACGGTGGATACCGTGAACAACGGCCTCGACGCCGTGGAGAAGGCGCAGGCGAAGGAATACGACATCATCTTCCTGGACGAGAACATGCCCGGCCTCAGCGGGCTGGAGACGCTGAACCGCATCAAGGCGGTGCTGCCCCACGTGCCGGTGATCATGATCACCAAGAGCGAGGAGGAGCACATCATGGAGGAGGCCATCGGCGGCAAGATCAGCGACTACCTGATCAAGCCCGTGAACCCCAACCAGATCCTGCTGTCGCTGAAGAAGCACCTGGAGGGCCGCCGCCTCGTGAGCGAAAAGACCAGCAGCAGCTACCAGCAGCAGTTCCGCCAGCTGGCCATGCGCCTCAGCGACCGCCTGGGCACCGAGGACTGGAAGCAGCTCTACGACGAGCTGGTGAAGTGGGAGCTGGACCTCAGCGGCAGCCAGGACCAGGGCATGACCGAGATCCTGCGCAGCCAGTGGACCGAGGCCAACGAGCAGTTCTGCCGCTTCGTGGAACGCAACTACATCGACTGGGTGAACAACAAGGGCGGCGACGTGCCCCTGCAATCACACCAGATCTTCAAGACCAAGGTGGCGCCGCTGATCGATGAGAAGCAGCCGCCCCTGTTCATGATCCTGATCGACAACCTGCGGCTGGACCAATGGCGCATCCTGGAACCCATCCTGGGCCAGTTCTTCCGTACCGAGGAGCAGGGGATGTTCTACAGCATCCTGCCCACCGCCACGCAGTACGCGCGCAACGCCATCTTCTCCGGCCTCATGCCCAGCGAGATCGAAAAGCGCTTCCCCGGCAAGTGGGTGAACGAGGAGGAGGAGGGCAGCAAGAACGCGCACGAGGAGGAGTTCGTGGGCGACCAGTTGAAGCGCCTGGGCAAGAACGTGAAGTTCAGCTACCACAAGATCCTGAACCTGAACGCCGGTCGCAAACTGGCCGACAGCCTGGACAACCTGATGGGCAACGCGCTGAACGTGATCGTCTACAACTTCGTGGACATGCTGAGCCATGCCCGCACCGAGATGGAGGTGATCCGCGAACTGGCCGATGACGATGCCGCCTACCGCTCCCTCACCAAGAGCTGGTTCGAGCACTCGCCGCTGTTCGACATCTTCAAGGGCATCGCCGAGCGCGGTGGGCGCGTGATGCTCACCACCGACCACGGCACCATCCGCGTGGGCGAACCCAGCAAGGTGGTCGGCGACCGCAACACCAACTCCAACCTGCGCTACAAGTTCGGCCGCAACCTCACCTACGAGAACCGCGATGTGCTGGTGGTGAAGGACCCCGGACAGGCCTTCCTCCCCAAGGCCAACGTCAGCACCGTCTACGTCTTCGCCAAGGGCGACCGCTTCTTCGTCTACCCCAACAACTACAACCACTTCGTCACCTACTTCCGCCACACCTTCCAGCACGGTGGGATCAGCATGGAGGAGATGATCGTGCCGTGGGCGGTGTTGAAGCCGCGGTAGCAGCAGCTCTTAGCCTGTTGACGGGATCGAGGCCCCATGGTCCGATGGAATCGAGCAGCGTGCAAATGAGGTGGTTGCTGATATTGCCCTTCGCCTTGGTTGGCCTGTTCTATCTGGATCGCTATGCAAGTCGATCCGGACTCGACGCAGAGGACATCCTTTCAGTTCAACCCGGGATGACCATGGATCAGGTCAACGCCATTCTTGGCGAACCGAAAAAGCGTGAAATCATAATCGATTACCGTTTCTATTGCCAATGCAACTCGGAGAAGATGTGCTATGATCCGAACCGGACAACATGGACATTCACGAAGAAGCCGATCACGGGCTTGTTTCCTTACCCGGCTTATCCCATGCTTTGGGTCCATTTCAATTCGCGTGGCCATGTCGCGTCGGTTTATGTTAAAAAGTACATGGGATTCGATGACCGCGGTATCTATTTTTCAAGGCTCGATCCTTGCGATCCGATGGACCGCACGATTGCGCGTTTGGGGCGACCTATCGATGAGGCTAACGCGATCCGACGGCTGAAGGAGCTCTTTTGAATTGTGCGACCTACCAAGTCGTAGAGGCGAAGTGAGTTCGTGCGGCACATGCTCTCTTCCCGATCTTCGCCCCCATGCTCTCCACTATCACCCTCCGCAAAGCCTCCGAGGCCCCGGACATCGCGCGCCTCATCTTGCAGAGCCATGCAGAGCGGCGCGTCTTCGCCCTGCACGGTGAGCTGGGTGCCGGCAAGACCACACTGATCAAGGCCTTCTGCGAGGCGCTGGGCGTGGCCGAGGCCACCAGCAGCCCCAGCTTCGCCATCGTGAACGAGTACCGCATGGCAGACGATCGCCCCGTGTACCACTTCGACCTCTACCGCCTGCGCGATGCCCGCGAGCTGCTGGACATCGGCTTCGAGGAGTACCTGGACAGCGGCGCCTACTGCTTCATCGAGTGGCCCGAGCTGGCGGAGGAGCTCTTGCCCCGCGAGGTGCTGCACCTCACCATCGAGGCGGCCGACAGCGGGGTGCGCACCATCCGGATGGTGCCGGGCGCCTGAAGGTCCGCCGGCCTGCACCGCTCTTCCGCAGGCCGTACCTTCGCGATCCCACCACACCTCCATGAGCTCCTCCAGTGATCTGCTGAAACAACTGGCCCGCGATGTGGCCATGATGCCCCAGGAACAGGTGATGGCCGTGGGGCGCCGGAAGAAGAGCCTCTTCATCGGCATTCCGAAGGAGATCATCTACCAGGAGCACCGCGTGCCACTGACCCCCTCGGCCGTCGCCGTGCTGGTGGGGCGCGGGCACGAGGTCATCATCCAGCGCGGCGCCGGTGAGCCCGCCCAGTGGCAGGACAACGACTACAGCGAGGCCGGCGCCATGGTGGTGGACAGCCCCGAGGAGGTCTTCAAGGCGGACATGATCCTGAAGGTGGCACCGCCCACGCATGCCGAGATCGAGATGCTGCGCCACAAGCAGATCCTGGTCTCCGCCCTGCAGCTCACCGTGCAGCCCAAGGACACCCTGAAGCGCATGATGGAGAAGCGCATGACGGCCGTGGCCTGGGACTTCATCAAGGACCGCGAGGGCATCTATCCCATCATCCGCGCCATGGGCGAGATCGCCGGCAACACCTCCATCATGGTGGCCAGCGAATACCTCAGCGCCGACAAGGGCGGTCCGGGCCTCATGCTCGGTGGCATCAGCGGTGTGGCACCCGCCGAGGTGGTGATCATCGGCGCCGGTACCGTGGGCGAATTCGCCACACGCGCCGCGCTGGGCCTGGGCGCCAGCGTGAAGGTCTTCGACAAGAGCATCTACCGCCTGCGCCGCCTGCAGAACGACCTGGGCCAACGCATCTGGACCTCCGTGATCCAGCCCGAGGAACTGAAGAAGGCCCTGAGCCACGCCGATGTCGCAATCGGTGCCCTGCGCCCCGAACAAGGCCGCACCCCCATGGTGGTGACCGAGGAGATGGTGAAGGAGATGAAGAACGGCAGCGTCATCGTGGACGTCAGCATCGACCGCGGCGGCTGCTTCGAGACCAGCGAGGTCACCACCCACACCGACCCCGTCTTCAAGAAGTACGGCGTGCTGCACTACGGCGTGCCCAACATCGCCAGCCGCGTTCCCCGCACCGCCAGCACCGCCCTCAGCAACATCTTCGGCCCCATGCTCCTGCACATGGGCGAGGTCGGCGGCTTCGAGGACCTCATCAAACAGGACCTCGGCGTGCGCCACGGCGTCTACTGCTACAACGGCACCGTAACCAGCCCCATCCTCGGTGAGGCCTTCAAGCTTCCCTACAAGGACTTGGATATTCTGCTGGCCGCTTTTTAGGATCGGATGTACAGATGATCGGCAGTGTCCGGGGAATATCGAAGGAACACCGGCTGCGACCCCTCCGGGGTCGTATTTCTGGCGTTGATGCCAGAGCTAGATGCTGTGACCCCTCCGGGGTCATCCCACCGGAGACGCATTGTCCCGACCCCGGAGGGGTCACAGCATGTAGCCCGAAGGGCGTTGAACGGCGCGTTGGATCTTCGACCCCGGAGGGGTCGCAGCCGGTGTATTGCATGCCACGGGGAATGGATGCCCATTCTACCACGACCTTGTTCTTCGCTATACTGCAGCCACAATTCATGTCGGTGTCGCAGTTTTCCCGGGACACCACTGATCGGAAGATCGGATCACGCGACGATCGATGGCCTCGCCAATGTTTCACCATCAAGACCATCCTCCGACCCTATCTATCGTTTTCACCATTCCACCCGCGAACGGCATTTCCATTTTCTGATCGTCTGACCTTCTGATCCCCTCCCCCCATGGATCTCCAGCGCCGCCTCACCCTCTACCTCTTCGGACTCCTCATCGGCGGTGGCATGGCCTACTGGATCTACGGGCAACGACTGACCAGCGGCGCGTGGCTGCCCGAGAACAAGACCAAGCAGCGCCTGGAAA
>JBGTAJ010000021.1:0-2074 GCA_041749915.1 Flavobacteriales bacterium | reverse complement strand
GCGGGGAGCACGCGGGGCACTGTTCCGCTCACCTTCCCGACGCTGGCCCGATGCGGGGCGCTGGCCTTGCGGGCGTTGCTGACCACCACGGCCGGGACCACGGGGTTGGCGGGGTTCGCGCACTTCGGGTTCGGCCTTCTTCGGTCCGCCCACCATCAGGAAAGGATGTTCGGCGACGACGGGGATATCGCGTTTGATCAAGCGGGTGATGTCGCGCAGGAACGCTTTCTCTTCATGGTCACAGAAGGAGAGCGCGCGTCCATCGGCACCCGCACGGCCCGTGCGACCGATGCGGTGCACATAGGTCTCCGGGATGTTCGGGATGTCGAAGTTGATCACGTGGGTCAGACCGTCGATGTCGATGCCCCGAGCCGCGATGTCCGTGGCTACCAAGGCGCGGATCTTGCCGTCCTTGAAGTTCTTCAAGGCGTTCTGGCGAGCGGTCTGGCTCTTGTTGCCATGGATCGCTTCCGCGCCGATACCGGCCTGCACGAGGATCTTGGCCACCTTGTTCGCGCCATGCTTGGTGCGGGTGAAGATCAAGGCTTCGCGGATCGTGTCGCCTTCCATCAAGTGGAGCAGCAACTTGTTCTTGTCCGTGCGGTCCACGAAATACATGTGCTGATCGATGGTCTCGGCGGTGGTGCTCTGCGGCGCCACTTCCACTTTCACCGGGTTGGTGAGGATGCTGTTGGCCAGCTTTGCGATCTCAGGCGGCATGGTGGCGCTGAAGAACAAGGTCTGGCGCTTTGCCGGCAGCTTGGCGATCACCTTCTTCACATCGTGAATGAAGCCCATGTCGAGCATGCGATCGGCTTCGTCCAGCACGAAGATCTCCAGGCCGTTCAGGTGAACGAAGCCTTGCTGCATCAGGTCAAGCAATCGACCGGGGGTGGCCACCACGATGTCCACACCGCGGTGCAGGGCATCGGTCTGCGGCTTCTGGCCCACACCACCGAAGATCACGGTATGGCGGACCTGGAGATTGCGGCCATAGGCGGCAAAGCTTTCGCCGATCTGGATGGCGAGCTCGCGGGTGGGAG
Organism: Flavobacteriales bacterium; assembly: GCA_041749915.1. Lineage (GTDB taxonomy): Bacteria > Bacteroidota > Bacteroidia > Flavobacteriales_F > PHOS-HE28 > PHOS-HE28. The sequence continues at coordinate 1,031 of JBGTAJ010000021.1, read as the reverse complement.
TGAGGATCAGCGTGCGGATGGCGCGCTTGGCGGCCGATGGTCGGGCGGTCAGCTCCTGCAGGATCGGGATGGCGAACGCGGCGGTCTTGCCGGTACCGGTCTGCGCACAACCCAGAAGGTCGCGCCCCTGCACCAGGTGCGGGATGGCCTGGGCCTGGATGGGGGTGGGGTGGGTATAGCCTTCCTCCTGGAGGGCTTTCAAAATGGGCTCGATGAGCCCGAGATCGTTGAACGAGGTACGTTCCATGGTCGGGACACAGGTCTCCCTGTGCAGTGTGTTTGGTGGTGGGTCCAGGCCATTGTCCCTGAACACACCATGTAAGGTGGTTGGTTGAAGCCCCTTCGATCGGGTCCGGCGTGCAATGATCCGCTGGGGATTGCGCCTGAATCGTGGTACGCAGCGGTGCTCTTCAGGAGACCACTGGGTGCAAAAGCTGGGCGCTCGGGGCTGCTCGCGTTTCCGGGAGCGGCGCAAAGATACGTGGAAAGATCGGGAAGGTTCGGAGGAGCGTGATTGTAGTGGTGATGAACGCTCGGCTCCACGGGCTCATTTATTCAATGACGAAAGCCTTGATCGTCTTGTCATCCAAGAAGATCCCGCTTGACGAACAGTATTCGACCAGCCTCATTAGTTCCGGTCGGATCAGACCGATGCAGGTCGGATTCGACCAGGTCATTTCTGCGAGATGCTCGATCATGATCAATAGACCTTCCGTTCCACTTGCGGCACCTTGGGGGGCTTTCATCAAACCTTCAGCAACGTAGGGATATCCGGCCTCCTGCCAGCGCGAAACAATGGCATTCATTATTGGGCCAAGAGTATCCTTCATGTCTGGACAGATTGACGCAAATCTCCACACTCATTATTATGCCGTCTTATCTATGAAGAATGCGTGGCAAGCTTCCGCACCATCTCCTGGGTCATGCTGCTGGCATCCGGCCCGTAGGCGTTGATGAGCAGGCCCTTCACCTGGTGCGTGGCGGAACTGATGGCGTACACGATGCTCTGATCCTCCGGATCGCTGTTGCCC
>JBGTAJ010000020.1:0-14750 GCA_041749915.1 Flavobacteriales bacterium | reverse complement strand
ATGAGTTGAACCAGCTGACCGTTCACCCAGATGGCCTTGTTGGCCACATCCTCCACGACGGTTCCCTTGAAGGTCCCATGGACACTGTCATTTCGGAGCAATGCAGCGCGTTTCACGATCTCGGCATCGGTCAGCGTGCGGGTGACGATGGCGCGCAGCCGCAGCTGCTGGCCTTTACCTGCCTGCTTGACCAGTTCACGGGCGGCAATGCGACCTATGCGGCCAAAGCCGTAGAGCACCACGTCCTGTGGTTGGAACGTGTGCTTGTCCTGACCAATGAAACCGTTCAGATGCTCCTTGAGAAAGGCATGCACGGAAGTTCCACCGCTCTGAGAATACTCGTGGGTCAACCGTCCGATATCGATCTTGCTGGGGGCGAGGTCCAGTTCGAGCAGGCCGCGGGCGACTTCAGCCGTGGTGAACACATCGATCGGCTTCTTCACGACCTGTTCGGCGTAGGAGAAGAGCTTGATGACCTCGGAGATGCTGATATCCAGCAGGTGGTTTCGGAACAGAACGAGTTCAACGCCCCTTCCATACATCAATTCCCCGACGGAGTTGGTCAGGTCAACGGCCGCGCGCTCGCGGTCCACGTACTCCTTCAGGCCGGCTTCATAGCCGAGCTTGGGTTCTGCGGTCTGCATATTCGGAAAATGGTGGTTTGGATGCGGTACTACGGGAAGGCGATCATCCGAGGTACGCCTTCAGCAGCTTGCTGCGGCTGGTGTGGCGAAGTCTGCGGATGGCCTTCTCCTTGATCTGGCGAACGCGCTCACGGGTCAGGTCGAACTTGGCCCCGATCTCTTCCAAGGTGAGTCCGTGGTTGATGCCGATGCCGAAGAACAGCTTCACCACGTCACGTTCACGCTCTGTGAGGGTGCTCAACGCGCGCTCGATCTCCTTGGCCAGGGACTCGTTCAGCAGCAAGCGGTCGGCGGGTGCACTGTCGTTGTTCGGCAGCACGTCCAGCAGGCTGTTGCTTTCGCCCTCCACGAAGGGGGCGTCCATACTGATGTGACGACCGCTCACCTTCATGGTGTCGGCCACCTTTTCGGCGGGCAGGTCCAGCAGGGTGGCGAGCTCGTCCGCACTGGGTGGGCGCTCATACTCCTGTTCCAGCTTGGCGAAGGCCTTGTTGATCTTGTTCAGTGAACCCACCTGGTTCAGGGGCAGGCGCACAATGCGGCTTTGCTCGGCCAAGGCCTGGAGGATACTCTGGCGGATCCACCAAACGGCGTAGCTGATGAACTTGAAACCGCGGGTCTCATCGAAGCGCTGGGCGGCCTTGATCAGACCGAGGTTCCCCTCGTTGATCAGATCGGGCAGGCTGAGACCCTGGTTCTGGTATTGCTTGGCGACAGAGACGACGAAGCGCAGGTTGGCCTTCACCAATTTCTCCAGCGCACGTCCATCACCCTCCTTGATCTTGCGGGCAAGCTCCACTTCCTGGTCCGCGGTGATGAGGCCTTCCTTGCCGATCTCTTGCAGGTACTTGTCCAGCGACTGGCTTTCCCGGTTGGTGATCGACTTGGTGATCTTGAGTTGGCGCATCCTTGAAGCCACGGTGGTCAGGTCTTTATGGTTGATAAAAAGGGAATCCCAGGAACCCCTTACGCTCCTCTACGGTCGGCAAAGGTACGCCCCACCGGTTCTACGGGACAAGGGCAAAACGACGGAAGATGGAGGCCATTCCGCAAGGCCTTGTGGATCAGTGTTTTCAGAGTCCCAATCCGTAGTAGGCACGCACGCCGTTGGGATAGATGCCTTCAATGAGCACTCCGCCCCGTTTGGCTGCCAGGATTCGCTCGATATCCTCGGCCGTGCGGATCTGTTCCTGGTCGATGCGGGTGATGATAAAACCCTCCTTGATCCCGCTGCTCCGCAGTTTGCCTCCGTCCAGCGACAACACCTTCACACCATGGTCCAGTTTCAGGGACTTCAGTTCCTCGGGAGATGCTTCGCGCAGGTCTGCGCCCAAGGACGAACGCGTGTTGACAGGGCTCTTCACCGCCACAGCCGTGGACCCCTCCTTGCCGAGCAGGGTCATGTTCACCACCTGTTCCTTCCCTGTTCGCACAAAGGTGACCGGTACGCTCTCGCCAGGGCGGAAGCGGCCCACCTGCTCCTGAAGCTGGGGCACGTTGTCCACGTTCATGGCACCTACCTTCACGATCACATCCCCCGCGCGCAGTCCGGCCTTTTCGGCGGCACCGCCCTCGGTGATCCCATTGATGTACACCCCGCGGATCCGTCCCAGGTCGGCCTCATCGGCAAGTTTCTGGTCCACATCGCGGATGCTGACACCCAGATAAGCACGCTGCACACTGCCGAATTCCAGCAGATCGCCCGCCACCTTTTTCACGATGTTCACCGGCACGGCGAAGGAATATCCAGCGTACTGACCGGTGGTGCTGGCGATGGCCGTGTTGATGCCGATGAGCTCACCGGCGGAGTTCACCAAGGCTCCGCCACTATTCCCCGGGTTCACGGCCGCATCCGTCTGGATGAAGGACTCGATGGGGAAGATGTCCCGGCTTGGGTCGTATTGGAGCAGGTTGATGTTGCGGGCCTTGGCACTGACGATGCCTGCTGTCACGGTGCTGGTGAGGTTCATGGGGTTGCCCACGGCGAGCACCCATTCGCCTACGCGAACACCATCGGAATCGCCATATCCCAGTACATCCAGATCATCGGCCTCCACTTTCAGCAAGGCGATATCCGTACTGGGGTCCCGACCGATCACTTTGGCGTCGAACACCCGCCGGTCGTTCAAGTGCACCTTGATCTTGTCCGCGCCTTCGATCACGTGGTTATTGGTGACAATGTATCCATCGCGGGACACGATCACGCCGGAACCGGCTCCCTGTCGCTGCTGCTGCGCCGGTGGTCGGTAGCCCCAGAAGAACTCCGCAAAGGGGTCACGGACGTTCACCGTGGTCTCCGTGGTCACGTGGACCACGGCGTTCACCGTACGTTCAGCGGCGGCAGTGAAGTCCACCGCCAGGTTGGGGCCGTCGGGCCCGGGAAGGCTCACATAGCGCACAGGCGCGGCGGATGGCGCCGAATCTTCGGCTGAGGACGCTGCATTTGGGACGATACGGCCGATGGCCACGGCGAGCAGACCACCGGCAAGTGCGGTGAGGAAGTAGGCGAATGTGCGTTTCATGGTCATTGATCTAACGGGAACACCAATGATCAAACGGTGTGCCCCTGTGCTGTCCAGAACGTTCTGTCAGGCCAGAAGTATCCCGGTGTGACGTTAAAAAGTGTTGATCGATCAGTAGGGCGGTCCCGTTGCGCGACATGCGATATTTGTCCCCGCGCAGATGGACATCCGATTCAGCAAGTGGGAGGGTACGGGAAACGACTTCATTCTGTTGGATGATCGGCAGGGAAGGCATGGTGCAATGGCCGACACCTGGGTGCAGCGCATGTGCGATCGCCATTTCGGCATCGGGTCGGATGGTCTTATCCTGATCCAGGCGCCCAGGGTTCCCGGCACCCGTTACCACATGGAGTTCCTCAACCCCGATGGATCGCGCAGTTTCTGCGGCAACGGCAGCCGCTGTGCTTTCGCATTCTGGCGGTCGCTGGAGAACAGTGTACTTGCCCCGGGAGAGGAGGTGGGGTTCACCGCCATCGATGGATCGCATCGCGCTCGTCTGCTGGCCGATGGCCAGATCGGGATCGCCATGCGCCCACCCCGCGAGCAGGAGCAACTGGCACCTGGGATGGACCATCTGCATACGGGTTCACCCCATGTGGTGGTCTGGGTGGATGATCCGGACCAGGTCGACCTGTTGACATTGGCCCACGGCATCCGGTACAACAACCGCTTCAAGGAGGTCGGCGTGAACGTGAACTTCGCCGCATGGATCGATGGGGCCGTTCACATGCGCACCTATGAACGGGGCGTGGAGGATGAGACCTTGAGCTGCGGCACCGGTGTGACCGCTGCAGCGTGGAGCGCCCGGCAACGTGGGCTTGCCAAGGAGGATGTGATCCACGTGCGAACGCGCGGAGGGGTCCTGCGTGTGGACCTGGGCGATGCCGATCGAAGCGGCGAAGCCTTGCTCTGTGGCCCCGTGCGCGAGGTCTTCACCGGTACCTATCTGCTCTGACCGATGCGCAAGGGCCTTCGCATTTTTCTGGTCGTTCTGGCCGTGCTGGTGGTCGCTGCCGGTCTGTGGGGTTGGCAGATGTGGCAACGGGTGTTCGCCCCGGCGACGGCGGTGGATGCCGTACACTACCTCCACATTCCCACAGGGGCCGACTTCGGGCAGGTGATGGACAGTCTGGCGCTCAACCACCTTGTGAAGGACCTTGAGGCTTTCCGTTGGACTGCGGAGCGGAAGAACTACCCGAACAAGGTCCGACCGGGCCGCTATCGCATTGAACCCGGGCTTAGCGCCAATGCCTTGGTGGACCGGCTGCGCAGCGGAGAGCAGGTACCCGTGCGGCTCACGCTCACGAACATCAACTGGATGCATGAACTGGCAGGAAGGGTCGCACAACGACTGGAATGCGATTCCCTGGAACTTCTGGAGCAGTTGCGGAGCGAACAGGTGGCCTCCCGTTACGGGTTCACGCGAGCCAACTTCATCGGCATGTTCGTGCCCGATACCTATGAGTTCTGGTGGAACACCGGTCCGGAGGCGTTCCTGGACCGGATGGCGAAGGAGTACAGGCGTTACTGGACCCCTGAACGGCAGGCGAAGGCCAAGGCCCTGGGCCTGACCCAGAGCGAGGTGAGCACCCTGGCGAGCATTGTCCAGGCGGAGACCGGTGTGGCCAGCGATGCACCCTTGATCGCCGGTGTGTACCTGAACAGGTTGCGCATCGGGATGCCGCTACAGGCCGACCCCACGCTCAAATACGCACTGGGGATGGACGGCATCAACCGTGTCCTGGACCGGGACAAGTTCGTGGATTCCCCCTATAACACTTACCAGCATGCAGGACTTCCACCGGGGCCCATCAACCTGCCCGAGACCCGGTTCATCAGCGCTGTCCTCGATGCCAGCGAACACGACTATCTGTACTTCTGTGCCCGTTCCGACCTGAGCGGTCACTCCGATTTTTCACGGACCTACGACCAGCACTTGATCTACGCCCGGAGGTACCAGCGGGCACTGGATCAACGCCAGATCTACCGCTGAGCAACAACATCCGCAGATCCACGTAACAAGGGCCTTCTAATTTCGCCCCCTTCAACAATTTTCGATCATGACCAAGATCAAGTTCGGTACCGACGGCTGGCGCGCCATCATCGCAGCGGATTTCACGGTGGACAATGTGGCGCGCGTGAGCGTGGCCGTCGCGGCCTGGGTGAAACGGAATTATCCCAATGACCCGAACATCGTGCTGGGCCATGATTGCCGCTTTGCTGGTGAACTCTTCGCGGAGACTGCCGCCAAGGTCTTTGTGAACGCTGGGATCAAGGTGCACCTGGCGAAGGGCTTTGTGAGCACACCGATGATCTCGCTCGGCGCCTACAATTTGAAGAGCGCGATGGGCGTGGTGCTCACGGCGAGCCACAATCCGCCCAGCTACAACGGGTACAAGCTGAAGGGCATCCACGGTGGCCCGCTGGTGCCGAGCAAGGTGCAGGAGGTGGAGGACATGATCCCCGATCAGCACGGTCTGGACCTGGCCGCTATCGACCTGGCCAAGGCAGAGGCGGAAGGGCTGCTGAGCTACATCGATCTGGAGAGCATCTATGTGAAGCATGTGGAGGCGAACTTCGACCTGAAGGCCATTCGTTCCAGTGGCATGCGCCTGGGCTACGATGCCATGTACGGTGCCGGCCAGAGCGTGGTGCGCCGCATCCTTCCCGAGGCCACCCTGCTGCATTGCGAGTACAACCCCTCGTTCCATGGTCAGGCCCCCGAGCCGATCCATAAGAACCTGATCGAGTTCAGTGAGCTGATCAAGAATTCGAACATCGATTGTGGGCTGGCCACCGATGGGGATGCCGATCGGATCGGTCTGTACAACGGGAAGGGCGATTTCATCGATTCGCACCACATCATCCTGCTGCTGATCCACTACCTGGTGAAGTACAAGAAGTTCACCGGCAAGGTGGTGGTGGCCTTCAGTGCCACTCCCAAGGTGAAGAAGATGTGCGCGCACTATGGTCTCGAGTACCAGGTGACCAAGATCGGTTTCAAGTACATCGCCGAGATCATGATCAGTGAGGACGTGCTGTTGGGCGGCGAGGAGAGCGGTGGCATCGCCATCAAGGGCCACATCCCGGAGCGCGATGGCATCTGGATGGGCCTTACCATCTGGGAGTTCATGGCCAAGAGCGGCAAGAGTCTCGATGACCTGATCGAGGAGGTGTATGCCATCGTGGGACCCTTCAAGTACGAGCGGAACGACCTGCACATCAGTGAAGAGCTCAAGCAGGAGGTGCTGGCACGCTGCCAGGCCGGCACCTTCACGGCCTTCGGTGATCTTGCGGTGCGTCAGGTGGAGACCATCGACGGCTTCAAGTTCCACTTCGACAACGACCAGTGGTTGATGATCCGCGCGAGCGGGACGGAGCCTGTGCTGCGCTGCTATGCGGAGTCGGATACCCTGGAGAACGCGAGGGCGATCCTGGCGGCCTGCCAGCGCACGATCGGCGCCTAGAGCCAGGCCAGTATCTCGTCAAAGGCAGTGTTCGGCCTCGCTTGAGCGCGTTCGTTGCCGTAGGGATCCCTTAGGCACCGCTGCGCTGATCTTGATGCTGTATTGAGCTCGGAGTGAACTGGAGGTTCATCCCACACGTCATCTTGAACGGGCCCCTAGAGCTTCAGGAAACGGCCTGTGGCGAACGGGCTTCCGGCCTGGTCGAGGAAGCGCAGGGAATACGTGCCTGCCGGTAGATCCTGCACATCAAGGTTCGGTGCGGCCCCTGGACGGGCCGAAGCCTCCAGGACCCTGCGACCGAACATGTCATAGACCTGCACGGTCGAGGCACCTGGGGTTGTCCAGTACACCTTATCCTCAACCGGATTGGGGAATATCCGGACCATTGCGCTATGGCGATCAACGGCGATCACCGGGGAGTACTCCGTGGCCTGGTCGGTATCCACCATGCGCAGGCGGTAGTATGCCAGGCCTTGAGGAGGTGAAGCATCCAGGAACTCATAGTCCACCATGGCCTGGCTGGTCCCTTGTGCGCCGACCTGTCCGATGGGCTCGAAGTGTTCCACGTCCGTGGCCCGCTGTACCTCGAAATGGTCGCTGTTCTGTTCGCTGGCAGTTGACCAGTTGATGAGGTTGCCCTCCTCGATGGCGGAACCTTGCAGGCGAAGTAGTTCAACCGGTAGGATACCGATGTCCCCGGTGCCGGAAGCAAAGCCATAGTACCATCGGCTGTAGCGTTGCCCGTCGATCAGTTTGTTCAAGGGGTACTCCAACCTCAGCCGCCACTTGTACCGGATGTGTCCTGGTTGTTTGAGGACGAGCTCCTTCAGTTCGATCCCTGGCGTGACAAGGTCTGTGAAGGCGGCACCCATGCCTGAGGAGAGGGTGCTGTTGGTGATGGGAGAGCCGGTGAAAGGCTGCCCTTCGAAGACCACCTCCCACACGATGCGTGCACCGGTCCGCTGGATGTGACTGCGTGACCGATGCCCCACCCCGAAGTAATTCGAAACAGCGAAGTCCAGGCTGTTCGTGGACAGCGGGCTCACGAGATCGGCAAGGTATTGCCGGGTCAGACGGTCCAACGATAGGCCCTCATTCCCTTCGTGCCAGAACACGCTTCCCTCCTCCAGCAGCGCAGGGGAATCGAAAGGTGCAGCAGCCAGGAGGTCGGAGTAGCCGTCCCCGTCAAGGTCCCCACCACCGGTCACGGACCAGCCCAGGCGCGCATCGGGCGTGCTTCCGGTGATGATACGTTGGTTACCCAATCCGGTGGGTGATCCCAGCCAGAGGTAGATGCGTCCCTGTTCGTTCAGTGTCTGGGTGATGAAAGGCGCCCCGGCCACCACATCGGCATAGCCGTCACCGTTCACGTCGCCTGCTTCTGCCACACTGAAACCGAGCCGCGCGCCGTCCACATTGGAGAAAAAGTTATTCAGGACGGTGGTGATCCCGGTGGGCGCCCCCCGGTAAATGGTCACACGCCCCTCATTCAGTTGACCCGCGCTGTGCAGGTCACCGCCCAACGCCACTTCATCATAGCCATCGCCGTTGACGTCGCCCACACCAGCCACGCTCACCCCCATATTGCTGCCTGCCACGTTGAGTTCAAGTTGACGGTCCGCCACATCCACCAGGCCTGAATCCGAGCCGTGGTAGACGAATGCCGCGCCCTCATCCACCTGTCCGTTGGAGAACAGTGGTGCACCGATGATCACATCGCTGTAGCCATCGCCGTTCACATCGCCTGCGGTTGAGACGGCATGGCCGAAGCGAGAGCCTGGCTGTGGCGCAGTGAAGTTGATATGAGGTGTGGCGATGAGGCCTGAGATGGACCCGAGATGGACCTGGCAACCATCTGTCCCCGGGGCGCCTATGATGAGGTCGGCATAGCCATCAGAGTTGACATCTCCGGCGGTCATGACGGATGCTCCGAACTCGGAACCGGCAGTTCCTGTCAGGATCAATGCCGGGGCGGGGTTCAGCCCTGGGGGAGAACCCATGTAAACATACACTCTTCCGGTACCACCCGCGTTGGGGGCGCCCACCACCACATCGGCGTAGCCATCACCGTCCACATCGCCCGCTGTGCTTACGCTGGCTCCGAAACGTGCACCGGCCACGTTGATCTGAAGGGTCAGGTCGGGTACCGCGGAAATGCCTGTCGTGGTTCCCATGTGGATGTACACCAGGCCTTCGCCAGCTTGTCCGCTGGAAGCATCGCAGGCACCTATGACCGCATCGCTGTACCCGTCACCATTGATGTCGCCAGCATGCGCAACGGACCATCCGGCATGGGCTCCGGCCTGCGCGTAGGTTAGTTGGACGGCAGATGCCGTGGCCATGCTCTCCGTGCCGCCCAGATAGATCGCCGCCCCGCCGGTCAGCGCACCGCTGTAGTTCTCAGCCCCTACGATCACATCGCTGAACCCGTCCCCGTTCACATCTCCCGCCACACCCACGGACTCACCCACATTGGATCCGCCGATGTTCAGTTCGAAGATCCGATGAGCGGCGGTGGATATCCCCGTGGCGGACCCAAGGAACAGGAAAGCCGCCCCTTCATTCGCCTGGCCGTTCGAATAGGTCACAGCTCCGACCAGCACATCCGCATATCCATCGCCGTTCATATCGCCGGCCGTGGCGACACTGCGTCCGAGCCATCCGTTGGCCTGCCCGCTTTGCAGGATGGTCGCCGGCACGGGGTCGATCCCACTGGCCGAGCCGTGATGAACGAAGGCCGTACCTTCCTGGAAGGGACCACCGATGTCGTTGTTGTAGTGTCCTGTGATGATATCGCTGAAGCCATCCCCGTTCACGTCCCCGGCTGTGGACACGGCCCACGCTGAACGGGTGGAACCCGCGGGTCCTGTGAATACCGTTGTGGGCGGGGGATTGAGGGCGGCTCCCAAAGCGTTCGGACCTCCATGATAGATGAAGGTGCCACCGTCGTTCACCACATTGACATCGAATCCATGGGCGCCGATGACCACATCGCTGTAACCGTCCCCGTTCACATCTCCTGCGCCCGCCACGGAATAACCGAACTGCGCACCACCCTGGTTCCTCTCCAAGCGATGGACAGGTGCGGCCGCAAGACCTGTGGGACCTCCCAGAAACACCCAAGCCGCTCCTTCGTTGGATTGGCCGTAGGCGGCCAGCCAGCCGCCGGTGATGATGTCGCTGTACCCATCATTGTTGATATCGCCGGCACAGGCGGAGCTCCAGCCCATGTACTTGTTGGCACTGTTCGCCCTCCGTGTTTCATCGGGCACACTGTTGATGCCGGTGGCCGATCCGTAATAGATGAATATGGCGCCCTCCTGGGGGATGGCGGCATCGCTTTCCCAGTTGGGCGCACCGATCACCAGGTCGCCGAACCCATCACCGTTGATATCACCGGCTGTCGACACGCTGTTGCCAAAGCTGGCACCGGCCTGGTCGATCTCCAAGACAAGGTCCGCCGTGGTCCCGATGCCATTGGAGGAGCCATAATAGAGGTAGACCAGACCTTCTCCGGCCTGTCCCTGAGCGGCATCCCGTGCTCCCACCACCACATCGCTGTATCCATCGCCGTTCAGGTCACCTGCCGTGTTGACGCTCTTGCCGAAGCGCCCCCCGCCAATTGTCCCGACCAGCAAGGTGCTCGGTGTGGATGCAACTGGGTCGATGGTGATCGGGTAGGGGGCGCCCTGGTCGTGCACGTTCAAGGTGAGGATGTTCTGGTCTTCATCGAAAGACATCCATGAGACCAAAGGGCTGCCACATGCATCCCATGCTTTCAAACCACTGTAGGTGTGGCTGATACTGCGGGGTCCTTGATCGAAACGGACGCCAGACCGATCCTCCAGCGTGCACCGAAAGCCCTTGGAATAGCCAAGGACCACTTGGAGCGGACCTGGACCGACCGGCGGCACATTCACCAGGAAGTCCTGGCGTATCCCCTCAGGCACTTCCGTATAGTGCACTTCCATCAGGGTGTCCTGCCAGATGGTCTGGTCAGATGCATCGCACTGACCGATGGGGCACCAGGAGGCCAGCGATGTTCCTGGTCGCTTCGTTCCGATGACCTGGATATGCAGAGCCTTGTCAGGTTCAGTACCCGATCGGATGGTCAAGCCACCTGCGGAGGTCTGGATGCCATTTCCATTAACGCCGTTGCCATCCGTCGGGATAACTGCGCTCGCGCAAGTTCCTGCACTGATGCTTGGAAGTAGCATTAGTGCAGCACCCATCGACAGGAGCCGCAAATTGGACATAGAGATCTCGGGCACGAAACGAAGACGCGGAGCAGGCGGCTTGGTGATCAAATGTACCAGATCCCGGGCCGTGCTGTAGGGCTTGAACGGGTGGTGGATACCTTTGAACGAATGCCAGCGCATGGAATGGGTGGGGTAACGGTGTTCCGCGAGCGTGAGATGCGCCTTTCGATCGTGTTCGTATTGCTGATGCTGACAGCCTTCTACGCATCTGCTCAGCCCTTGGATACATTGGACGCTGGGCTTTCCGGGCGCTGTTTGCGCCGCACAGCAATGGGGCTCGGGGTGGGTATGGCCGGCACCTACGTGCTTCTCGACCGGGCCTGGTATGCGGATTATGAACGTTCGCCCATGCATGCCTTCAACGATGGCGATGAGTGGATGCAGATGGACAAGGCCGGCCATGTCTTCAGTGCGTACACATTGGGCAGCTGGGGGCATGCCATGCTGTCCCGTTGTGGAGCCGACCAACGCCTCGCGGTTTGGGCAGGTGGAAGCCTGGGGCTGGTCTTCCTCACCGGTGTGGAACTGTTGGACGGCACCTCCGCTGCATGGGGTTTTTCCTGGTGGGATATGGCCGCTAACCTGGGAGGGGCTGGACTTTTCATCGGTCAGCAGGCGTGGTGGAAGGAGCAGCGGCTTCAAGTGAAGCTATCGGCCCACCTGACCCCATATGCTGAGCAACGCCCCGACCTGCTGGGGGAGAGCATTCCGGAGCGCCTGCTCAAGGACTACAATGGCCAGACCATCTGGTTGAGCGGGAATTTTCGGTCGTTCGCGCCCAGAAGCCGCATCCCCAAGTGGTTGAACCTTGCCGTGGGTATGGGTGCCGAAGGCATGACCACCGCTTCGCCTGAACCCGGTGACGGTCGCTATCGCCAGATCTACGTGAGCCCGGACATCGACCTGACCCGCATCCCAACGCGTTCATCGTTGGTGAGAACGCTTTTGTTCGTTCTCAACGGCATCAAATTCCCGGCCCCGGCCGTGGAGTTCAGGAGCACCGGTCAGGTGGTGGGGCACTGGGTCTATTTCTGAGCGTGAAGCAGACCGTCGTCGAGCATGCGCTGCACCTTCAAAACCGCTGCGACGGTGAGGCTGTCGCGCAGTTCGCCGCTCATCACCCGGTCAAAGAGCTCACGGAACGGCACCTTGCGCATGGCGAGCTCCTCATTGTGGTCCGGCTCTGGTTCGTGGAAGCTCAGGTCCTGCGCCACGAAGATCACCGCCTCCTCATCACTGGCCGAGTTGCTGAGGTCCATACGCAGCACCTCGGTCCAGGTGCCTGCCACGATGCCGACCTCCTCCCGCAGTTCCCGTTTCGCGCTTTCAACAGGGGGGAGGTCGCGACGGCCACCGCCTTCAGGGATCTCCCAGCTGTAGGCCTTGATGGGATAGCGGTACTGGCCGACGATCCACGTGTTGAGGTCCTCATCCAGGGGGATGATCCCGACCGCGAGGTTCTTGAAGTGGATGACACCATAGATGCCCGGCGCACCGGACGGGTCGATCACCTCGTGGTGGCTCACGGCGATCCACGGCGTTGCGTAGCGTTCCTCTATGCTCACGGTCTTCCAAGGTCCGCGTTCCTCCATGGCCATTCGTTCGGTGCTTACTGACGTGATCAACGGGTCTCCTTGGGCAGCCTGAACTGGATGCTCACCTGCATGGTGCTTCGCACGCGCTGACCGTCCAGCACGGCCGGCGCCCAACGTGTGCGATAGAGCAATCGCATGGCCTCATCGGTGCAGCCGCCACCCACGTCCTGCAGGGCGCGCATGTTCGACAGATTCCCGGAGGTCTCCACCACGAACTCCACCACCACCTCACCCTCCAGGCTGTATCGGTAGGCTTCAGGCGGGTATTTCAATTCACTGGCCAGGTGGTTGGGCAAGGCCTTTATGCCCCCCTTGATGATCGGCCTGGCCTGCTCCGTCACTTGGCGAGCGGTGCGGATCGTGAGGGCGGTATCGGAGGGCAGGGCGAACACAGTGTCCACATGTTCCAACCGGTTCTTGAGCCAGCGCTTGTACTTCTTGGGGTCGAAGGGTATCCGGAAGTGGCGTTCCTCGGCCCGTTTCTCCTCCACGGCGGGTGCCAGTGACCAGCGTATCAAGGCGCCAAGGCGCAGTGCCTCGGCATCGCACTCCGGGCTCACGGAGCGCAGCACGCGGATGGTCTTCACGGTACCGTCAGGTCCGATCATCAAGGCCAGCGTCACCTCGCCGGCGACTCCCGCCTCCAAAGCGGCGGGCGGGTAACGCAGTTCCTGCTCAAAGAACAGGTCGGCGGCGCGCTGGCCTCCGTAGGGCACCCAGGTCTCGAAGCCCTGGGCCTGCAATTGCATCAGGGTGGCCAGGGAAAGCAAAAGGGAAGTGAATGTTCTCATGATCGCGGGTTGCGGCCGTGTAAATTTGCACCATGTCCGCCACATTGCTTCATCCGGGTGACCGTGTTTCCTTTGTGGATGAGGTGGGAGGCGGTATCGTTCTTCAGGTGCTGGGTCATAATATGGTGCGGGTCCGCACGGACGATGGGTTCGAACTGGACCGCGCCGCGCGCGGGTTGGTGCGGGTGAGCAGTGAATTGCGAACGGCCCTGGGCAAGGTGAGCGATCATCAGGCCAAACTGATCGCCGCGAACGATACCCTGGAGGAGAAGCGGGAGAAGCAAAAAGGGGTGCGTCCCGGAAAGACGCCCAAAAAGCCGGAGGACAACAGCGTGGCCGAGGTGGACCTTCACCTGCACGAACTACTGGACGACGAGCGGAACCTGAGCGATGGCGAGAAGTTGGAGTTCCAGCTTCGCTATTTTGAACGGGCCCTGGAGGCGGCCATCCGCAACGGTAAGCGCAAACTTATCGTCATCCACGGTGTGGGGGAGGGCGTGCTGAGGGAGGAGGTCCGGCGAATGCTCCAGTACTATGACACGGTGCAGTTCCATGACGCGGATATGCGTCGCTATGGTGTGGGGGCCACGGAGGTGATCATCCACCGCACGCGTTGAGTTCCTGAACGTTCTTTGACATCCTGTGCATCGCTCCATCGTTCCGGTCCTTTGGGCCGGGGAGGAAAGTCCGGGCAGCGTAGGGTGCCGTGCTTCCTAACGGGAAGGGGCGTCACTGGTGACGGTGACGCCACGGAAAGTGCCGCAGAAAGGGAGACCGCCACAAGGCCGCAAGGCCTGAGGCCGGAACTTGGCAAGGCCCGCCTTCGCCAAGGCTTCGGCGTGGCAAGGATGAAAAGGTGGGGTAAGAGCCCACCAGCATGCCGTGCGAGTGGCGTGGCTTGGTAAACCCCACGGGCTGAAAGACCATGTATACCGGGGCTTCACCGCAAGGTGGATAAGAACGACCCGTTCGATCCCGGAGGGTAGGTCGCTAGATCGTACCGGTGACGGTACGGCCAGATAGATGATGGAGGTCCGCCGCAAGGTGGATACAGGACCCGGCTTACAGATGCACAGGCTTTTCTTGAAGGGCTCCCCATACCATGGGGGGCCCTTCCTCGTTCCTGCTCCGATCATGGAACGGAACTTGAAGTTCGGGCCAAGTACCTTTGGACCTCCGATGCGCCTTTCGATCCGCGTTGCCCTGTTCCTCCTCCTGCTCCCCTTCATGGCGCGCGCGCAGGAAATGGTCACCATCCATGGTCAGGTGGTGTCCTCCACGCAGGAACGGACGTACTACGACCTGATGATCGTGAACAAGCGCACCCGGTCGGGCACCTTCGGGAATTCGGATGGGTCCTTTGCGGTGAGCGCGCTGCGCACCGATACGCTGCTGGTGGGTTCCGTGGGGCACGTCACCCAGTTCATCTGCATGAAGGACAGTCTGCCGAAACCCAGCTACCACGTGACCGT
>JBGTAJ010000019.1:0-19665 GCA_041749915.1 Flavobacteriales bacterium | reverse complement strand
TTCACCGCCCATACCTTCTTCTTCCTTTACGCCATGGCCGTGAGCGCGGCTTTGCTCTATCGTTTCGCTCCCAAGCGTGTGCTGCAATGGGAGCAGCATTGGACGGATGCCCTGCTCCGGCGCAAGGTGCTGCGCCCGCATTGGCTGGCCCCGCAAGGCATGAACCTGTTGGAGCGGGAGCGCAGGATGGGGGTGGTGCTCCTCGTGCTGGTGAACGTCATGCTGCTGGTGGTGAACGTGATCGACATCGGATGGGTTTGGGTCGGGTTCGAGGTCCCGGAGGGCTTCAGCCTGAAACAGTTCGTCCATGAGGGGACCTGGATCCTCATCATCAGTATCCTGCTGAGCATCGCGATCCTGCTCCACCTGTTCCGCGGCAACCAGAACTTCTACGCACGCAGTGCCCTGCTGAAAACACTCGCCATGCTCTGGGTGGTCCAGAACTTCATCCTGGGCATCTCGGTCTTCCTGCGGAACTATCACTACATCTCCTTCCATGGTCTGGCCTACAAACGCATCGGCGTCATCGTGTTCCTGGTCCTGGTACTGGTGGGCCTGGTCACGCTGTTCGTCAAGCTCAGGGACCGCAAGAGCTTTTTCTACCTGGTCAGGGTGAACGGATGGGCGGCATTTGCCGTGCTTATCGGCCTCACACTGGTGGACTGGGACAGTTTCATCGTGCGCACCAACCTGCGGCACACCAATCCCGGAGAGATCGACATCGACAATTATCTGGCCATGAGCGATAAGGTATTGCCCCTGCTGTACGCGGACATCGACCTGGTCGAAGAGCAGATGGCCCGCCACCGCAGCAACCGCGTGCGCTGGGTGGAGAACCTGGATCCCCTGGAGTTCCGCAGGGCTTTGGACGCCAAACGGGACCGTTTCATTCAGCGCCGGTCCGATCAGCGTTGGCAGGAGTGGAACCTGGCCGATGAGCGGACCGCCCGCTATTTCATCACGACCCCGTGATCTGGCCGGTAACGTGACACTGGACCGCCATCAGGTCTGACCGAGGCCGTACGGTCCCATCCACGAACAGGGTATCTGTTGGTGCATCCCGGACCTGCACAGACTCCCTATTTCCCCAATGGACAGGCATGACGCTCACCTTCGTTCGGTGGTGTGCAAGAAGAGCATTTGGGTTCAGCCGGTCCCGCCGAACGGAAAGGCCCATGGGAGGGTTGCCTTGGGAGACCCCTCAGCGCTGGACCGGGCACCGTTGATAAGTTGAAACCACCGGGGACGCAACCTCGTTAGAACCCTGCGTCTACCAAATGGAAAGCAAACAGAAAATGGTCGCTGAGGCCCGGCTCTTCATCCGATTGGGACTATTGTCCTTCGCAGGTTTCCTGTTCTACTACGCCCATCTCTTCTTTGGGTTGATGGAGAATGTGGTGCTGTTCAAAACCCTCGCCATCACCTTTCTATTGGCCACCATTCCCCTGCCCATCATTGCGGTGAACAACAAGAAGTTGTTCCCGGAACTGACCCGCAATGGCAAAATGGTGCTCACATTGGCCACCGCGCTCCTGCTCTTCCACCATTTCCTGATGACCTTCATCTTCGTCCTGTTCCTCAAGGGCGAGGCGGTCTTTTAGCGCTGGGGTGGTAGCTTTGACGGGCTGTGTGCCTGATCGTCCTGGCCTATAAGGTCCACCCCGAATACCCCTTGATCCTGGCCGCCAACCGGGATGAGTTCCTGGAACGGCCAACTGAGAAGGCGCATTTCTGGTCGGATGCGCCACATATCCTCGCCGGGCGCGATATGCGGGCCGGAGGGACCTGGCTCGGCATCACCCGGAGCGGTCGATTTGCCGCACTGACCAATCATCGTGACCTGCGCAGACCAGCGGTGGTCAACGGCCCTTCGCGGGGGCAACTCGTACGACTGGCATTGGAGGATGAATTGGCGGGGCTGGATACTTCCGTCTATGAGGGTTTCAACCTCCTGCATGGTCCCACGGATGCACTGATGTACCATTCGAACGTCCACGGGTTTGATCACGTGCTTGTCCCGGGCGTACACGGGCTCAGCAATCACGTTCTGAACACGCCCTGGCCGAAGGTGCAACGCGCCAAGCGACGGTTGACGGAATTGGTGCAAGCCGGAACGATCGACCCCCAGGACCTTTTTCGCATGATGGGTGATACCACACCTGCGGATGACCATGACCTGCCGGACACCGGCATCGGGGTTTCCTGGGAGCGTGTGCTAAGCTCCATGCATATCGTTGCGGAAGGCTACGGCACGCGATGTTCCACCGTGCTGCTCGTTGATCGACAGGGCAACGTACACTTCGAGGAACGGGGCTTTTCACCCGTGCACCAAGTGCGGGAGACCTTGCGAACTGCTTGATCGGTCGAACCGAACGGTTCCTCTTGTTGTTCCTCACTAAACAACAAGAGATGTTCGGCCTGTTCAAGAAGAAAGACCCCCGGGAAGCGATCATGGAACGCTACAAAGCAATGCTGGCCGAATCCCATCGCCTGAGCACCATCGACCGGAAAGCGAGCGACCTGAAGCGGGCCGAGGCCGAGGCCTTGCTGGATGAGTTCGAAAAGACGACACCCAAAGCCTGATCGCAACATTTCGGGAAGGACCTGCGTTGAACTGGTGGAAGGCTTGGGTAAGCAAGCCCGTAGGCATAACTGATCACAGGGGGCATCAGCCCAGCGGCGTTAAAAGCCCCTGTCCAGGCCCGTAAGCCGGGAGATCAGGAAATTCAGAAGCCCGCCCCGTAAGGCGGGCTTCGCCTTTTCAGGGGGTCGGCGGCTTGGGCTTGCGAAGGTCCATGTTGTACACCAAGGCAAGGTGTATGGTGGAGTTCAATTCCATCAGGTCCGCACCGTTGGCGGCACCGGGGCGTTGGATGGTCTGGTAGAGATACCCGAGCAGCACACTGAACGGCCTGTTCACCTGGTAGCCCAGCAGTGCGGAGATCCTGTTCTGATGGATGTAGTCCAGGCGTTGGCTGTCCCCGAAGTTCAGGAAGACCTCATCGTAGAAGTTGGCCGAGAAGACACCGGGCTCCACCTTGTCATGCCCGCCCAGTGGCACGGTAAGCCACACCCGGTAGCGGAAACGACTTTGGTAGGTGTAGCCGTCCTGCACGCCAGCGGATGGGTCCTCGGTGGAAGGCACCATCCGCGCGATGAAGCGTTCCTCCATCCGGAACCGGTGTGCAAAACGCCAACGGCCGATCGGCTGGTTCAATTGCACCTGTTGGAACAGGTGATGCTCCCAGTTCTGGAAGCGGATGGGATAGGTGCCGTACTGGTAGTTGAAGTAGTAGCTGTATCCCTGGGTGAACATCACCTGGTCGTTCAAATGGAAGTTGATCGCGGGCCGCACGAGCAGCTGTTGCCAGTTCACGCCCAGATCGGCACGCCGCCAATGTGCCTCGGTGTGGAAGCTCCAACGCTCATGGAAGCGATGATCACCCCAGTGCGACACCCATAGGTTGGCATTGGGGTCTGTGGCGCGGGGTGCCTGTGCCGATGCATCCTTTGCGTGAAGACCAATGGTCATCAAGAGCACTGCGAGGATGTCGCCCTTCGAGAATGGCATCATGCCGTGACCGGTTTGCGCGAGGTGCGCCGCGCTGCCATGGGATGCTGTGAGCGCGGAATGAGGTGACCCATTTCCTTCAGTTCGAAGCTGCCACCCTGCCGCTCGTAGAGTTCCTTGTAGCTGTGCAGGTGCTCCATCACCGTATGGTCGACCAGTGTGGCATTGTCGAAGTCCACGACCACGTCCTTGCCTTTGGGGATGTTGTCCAATTGCTTCTTCAGCGAAAGGTAATTCGAGAAGATGGCCACGTTATGGACCGAGACGAGAAAGCGGTCCGCAATGGATTCGTAGTGCACGGCCACGGTGGGCTTGAACAGAGTGCGCAATGAGGCGCCACGGAACAGGTGAATGATCATCTTGAGCAGGATCCCACTGAACACACCGATGATCAGGTCCGTAGCGAGGGTGATCACCAGCGTGGTGGTAAAGATGGCCAGTTGCTCCTGACCGATGTGCAGCGTGTGCTTGAAGTGATGTGGAGCAGCAAGTTTGTAGCCGGTATACATCAGGATCGCAGCCAATGCGGCCAGTGGGATACTGTGGATCAGTGTGGGGAAGGCCACCACAAAGACCAGCAGGAACAGACCGTGGAAGAAGTTGGCCCAACTGGTCCTGCCTCCATTGTTGATGTTGGCACTGCTGCGGACGATCTCGGCGATCATCGGAAGGCCCCCGATCATGCCGGAGATGGCGCTGCCGGCACCTACGGCGCTCAGGTCCTTGTTCAGGTCGCTCTGCCGTTTCCAGGGGTCCAGCTTGTCCACTGCCTTGGCGCTCAGCAAGGACTCAATGCCCTGCACCAGGGTGATGCTCACCACGGCGATCAGAAAGGGATAGCTCAATGCCATGGAGAAATCCGGGAAGACAATGCCGTCCAACACACGCTCCGGCAGGGTGACCAGGAACTTGGGCCCCAGTGAATACTCATGCCCGTCCAGGAAGAGGTATTTGTGTTCATGCTCCAGGTCGAAGTAATGGGCCAGCGCCATGCCGACCAGAACCACCACCATCGGAGCCGGGATCATCTTCACGTAGCGGTTCCGGATCAGCGGAAGGACGATCATGATGAGCAGGCTGAGGATGCCGATGATGGCCACATCGGGGTTCCAGTTCAGCATGCTGTGCGGGATCTCTGCGAGCAATTCCAAGGGTTCCTGTCCTGCCGGCTTCACTCCCAAAGCCACATGCACTTGTTTGGCGAGGATGATGATGCCGATCGCGGCGAGCATTCCATGCACAGCTGAGGCGGGAAAGAAGTCACCCAGTTTGCCGGCCTTCAATCTGCCCAATAGGAACAGTATGGCACCCGAGATGACCACGGCCGCCAGCATGCTCCTGTATCCGGCCATGGGGTCGCCGTCGCCCAGGCTCTCCACGGCTCCCACGATCACCACGATCAGACCAGCGGCCGGTCCGTTGATGGTGACATTGCTGCCATTGATGCGCGACACGATCAATCCGCCGACGACTGCGGAGATGACACCGGCCATGGGCGGTACTCCCGATGCCATGGCGATCCCCAGGGAGAGGGGTAGGGCGATCAGGAAGACGATGAAGCCTGACAAGGAATCCTTCCGCCAGTTCTGGCGGAGGCCGGGTAGTCCGTTCAAAGGGACCGGTTCCCCCGTATTCTTCTGCTGTGCCATGTTGATAGCGGATCGGTGATGAACACCACTGTCCTCCGATCCGGGTGCAAAACTCCGACCCTGCACAGGCCTCATTATGAGATCCACATTAGATCTCACCTCTGCACTTCCCTGCGAGGGCGGAACCTACATTTGGAGCATGCGGGCCTTGATCGTGGAGGATGAACCCCAGGTGGCTTCGTTCATCGCGGATGAATTGCGCGGGGCGGGGTTCACCGTGGATGTGGCCACCGATGGTGCGGAGGGTGAGCGACTGGCACTGGCCACCTCCTACACCATCGTGCTGCTCGATTGGATGTTGCCGAAACGCAGTGGGATCGAGGTCTGCAGGGCCCTTCGTGCTGCCCGCCCGGAGGTCCCCATCCTGATGCTCACCGCCCTGGACGGGATCGAGGATCAGATCAAGGGCCTTGGCGCAGGTGCCGATGATTACCTGCCCAAACCCTTCGACCCCAAGTTGCTCATGGCCCGTGTTCAAGCGTTGGTGCGACGAGCCAGAGGGCGGGGACCGGAACAGGTCTTGCACTGCGCGGACCTTGTGCTGGACGCTGATGCGCGAACGGTGACCCGGGCGGGACAGTTCATCCAGTTGACGGCCCGCGAGTACGCGCTGCTCCATTACCTGCTGGAGAGGAAGGGCAAGGTCACCGATCGCGGCGATATCCTCGACCACGTCTGGGACGTCTCGTTCGATACGGAGACCAATCTGGTGGACGTCTACATCAACATGCTGCGCAAGAAGGTGGATAAGCCTTTCGGCAACAAGCTCATCCACACGGTGACGGGCATGGGCTACGTGATGCGCGAGCCTGCCATATGACCTTCCGGATCCGCATGGCACTCGTGTTCACGCTGCTGGTCGGCGTGTTGCTGGTGCTGTTCGCGTTGTTCTTCTACTCGCACAGCGAATCGCTGCGCAGCGCCGAGTTCTATGATCGGTTGGAGGATAGGGCGCTCTTGGTGGAGCACCTGTTCGAGGAAGCCCGTTCGATGCCCGTGGATGAGGCACAGCACCTGGCCCAAGCACTTCGGGAGGCCCTGCCCAATGAAGCGATCTCCGTGATCTCCATCGATGGGAAGGTCATCTTTCAACGTGCCGCCAGCGGTGTTGTCCTGCCGTCAAGTTGGAAGGAACTGGCCACCCGGAACGGTATCGCCCGGGTGACCCAGGGTGTACGCCAATTCGTGATCATTGATACCCCGGACGCCTTGAAGAACGGTATCCGATACACCATGGCATCGGCCGTGGATGTGAGGGGACTGCGGTCCATGGCGACCTTACGACGATCGCTGATGCTGGCAGCCGTGCTGGCCCTGCTGTTCACAGCGGTGTTGTCATGGGCCTACACCACGTGGGCCCTGGTACCGGTGAGGGACCTGGTGAGAAGGGCCGGAGAGATCCACGCACCCTCCGAACGATTGCTCGTGAACGATGAGCGAAAGCCGGACGAACTGGGTGCTGTGGCCATTGCGTTCAATGCGCTGCTGGCGCGTCTGGATGATGCCTTTCAGGTCCAACGGTCCTTTGTTGCCACTGCTTCCCATGAGCTTCGAACCCCCTTGACAGTGGTGAGGGGGCAACTGCACCAGGCCATGGGGCTGGCCAGGGACCAGGTGGACATGATGGACCGGCTCCACGGGATCGAGGAGCAGATCCTGCACATGCAGGACCTGTTGGACCAATTGCTCTGGCTGGCCCAGAGCCAGGAGGCCGGAGAACATCGCCTGCAGGACCAGGTGCGGGTGGATGAGGTGGCCGAGCGCGCCCTTCAGCGCTGTCGCGTGAGATATCCCGAAGTGCAGGTCCGCTTCGAGCTCTCGTTGGAGGATGAGGACCGGGAACCGATGGTCCGTGGTAGTTCCGTTCTCCTTACAGCAGCGGTGTACAACCTTCTGGCCAATGCCGCCAAATACGGTGGGGGGCACCCCATAACCCTGGCCATCCGGAGCACGGCAGAGGGGACGAGCGTGCAGGTGCGGGATGAGGGACCAGGAATGGATGAGACGACCCTTTTCCGGGCACGCGAGCTGTTCTTCCGGGGCCAGGATGCGGTTCCCATGGATGGGCACGGTATCGGCCTCGCGCTGGTGGAACGCATCGCACGGGTGCATGGTGGGAGGGTTTCCATCGTATCCCTCTCCGGTGGAGGTACCACGGTCGAGCTCGTCCTGCCAGCCGTGGCCTGATCTTTACCCACTGCGATCTAATTCCCCTTTAATGATTGCCGTGAAGGCCCGGTCGACCTTTGCGCCATGGATAATTCCTCCGTTTTGATGTCCGCTGCCGTGGAAAGTGGACGTCGTCATGGACGGCCGGACTTTGATGAGCATGCAGCTTTCCACCACCTGAAGCATTTGCTGCCCGCCCAGGCACCGCTTAAGGACTTCATCCACCACAATACGCTGCACGCCTTCCAGGAGGACCGGTTCACGGACGCCCTGCACAAGGCGGCCCGCTGGTTCGGTTACAAGACCACCCTCACAGTCCACGAGTACCGCCGGTTGTATGAGCAGGGGCGCATCCGACCCGAGATCATGCGCCGGGTGCTCGTGGAACGGAAAGGGGAGGCTCATATCAGTGACTGGACGAACAGGCTGCTGCACAAACGCTATGACAGTACGATCGTGCCGCGCATCGGAACGCTGCGCACGCATTGGAAACGGGAGCACCATATCGATCTCGATGCCCTGGTGCATTCCACACTCTTCCGCGTCCTCAACAGTTACCTCGACCAGGGCATAGCCATCTGGCGTTTTCCGGTCTGGGACAAGGGTTTCCTGGCCAGCATCCGGGAGCTTCAACGGTATGCGTACACCGGCTTCCTGCGCGGGAAACGGGCCACGGACCTGTTGATGGATGAGACCACGACGGTGGGTCACTTGTTGGATATCCTGGTGGGTGAACCGGCCCTGTATGAGCAGTACCTCTTCGATCAGCAGTTCGCTCATCCCGGTTGGAGCGGCCTCGTCAGCGCCATTGAAGAGAACCCCGCCACCTTGCTCGATCATCGTCGCATCACCTTGCCGGAACTGGTGACCTTCGAACTGCTGTTGGAGATCGACGCGTTGGACCGCCAGTTCCCCAAGGGCTGGGAACCCCTGGCCCAAGGGATGCGCCACAGGCCCCAACCTCTGTTCGCGGAAGTGGCCTACGCCGAGGTGGATGAGGTGCGCTCCCTGTGGCAGGAGGCCTTTGAATGGACCTACCATGACGAAGCGCTGGCCGGCCTGTCGCAAAACGCCCGTCGACCCGAACCACCCGTGCTGGCCGTGCAGGCGCTTTTCTGCATCGATGATCGGGAGTGCTCCTTCCGCCGCCATTTGGAGAGGATCCATCCCGGGTTCCGCACCTATGGCACGCCCGGCCACTTCGGCGTCGAGTTCTACTACCGTCCGGAGCATGGAAAGTTCAACACCAAGGTCTGTCCGGCGCCGATCACACCGAAGTACCTGATCAAGGAGGTGGACAAGAAGAGCCGGGCCGGCAAGGATGTCCATTTCTCGCAGCGTACCCACGGCCTGGTGGGCGGCTGGTTGATCTCGCAGACCCTGGGATTCTGGTCCGCGCTCAAGCTGTTCATCAGCATCTTCAAACCTTCCACGGGGCCGGGTACCACGGACTCGTTCCAGCACATGGACCAGTTCTCCAGCCTCACGGTGGAGAACTGCGACCCCTCCGATCGGGATGGTGGACTGCAGGTGGGCTTCACGGTCGCCGAGATGGCCACCCGCGTGGACGCGGTCCTCAAGAGCATCGGGTTGGTCCGTGACTTTGCGCCCATCGTGTATGTGGTGGGGCATGGGGCCAGCAGCGTGAACAACCCGCACTATGCGGCCTATGACTGCGGTGCCTGTTCCGGCAGACCGGGTTCGGTGAACGCCCGCGTGTTCTGCCAGATGGCCGAACATCCGAAGGTCCGTGAGCTGCTGCGGGCGAAGGGCATCGATATTCCCCAGGAGACCCGCTTCGTCAGTGCGCTTCACGACACCACGCGGGACGAGATCGTGTTCTACGATGAGGCCACGCTGGACGCGCCCCTTCGGGCATTGCACGCCCGCCATGTGACGGTGTTCCGTGACGCGCTCGACCTCAATGCCCAGGAGCGTGCCCGACGATTCGAAGCGATCGACCAGCGCGCCTCAGCCAGGGAGGTCCATGATCAGGTCCGCCTGCGATCGGTATCCTTGTTCGAACCCCGTCCAGAGCTCAACCATGCCACCAACGCCCTGTGCATCGTGGGCCGGAGGGAATTGACCCGGGGCCTGTTCCTGGACCGGCGCTCGTTCCTGAATTCCTACGACGCTTCGATCGATCCGGACGGCCACTACCTGCAGGGGATCCTGGGAGCTGCTGCACCGGTGTGCGGCGGGATCAACCTGGAGTACTTCTTCTCCCGCATGGACAACCAGAAGCTCGGTGCCGGCACGAAATTGCCGCACAATGTGATGGGCCTGATCGGTGTGGCCAATGGGGTGGAAGGGGACCTGCGGCCGGGCCTGCCCAACCAGATGATCGAAGTGCATGACCCCATCCGCTTGCTGATGGTGGTGGAGCAACTGCCCGAGGTGGTGCTCGCCACGGTCCAGCGGGTGAACGCGACCTATCAGTGGTTCGTGAACGAGTGGATCCATCTGGTGGTGGTGCATCCGGAGACCAAGGCGATCCATCGGTTCCACGACGGGCGCTTTGAGCCTTATGAGCCTTTGCATGGAACCATACCGAGGGTGACGGAATCCATGGACGTGCTATTGGGATCTCTGGAGAACATGCCGGTCACGATCATTGAGCACGCATAGGCCATGGAACGTCTGCTACCCCTGTTCGTCCTCATCCCATTCCTCGGGTTCCTGGTCAGTCTGCTCGTGCCCGGCAGGCACGAATCCGCGCTGTCCCGCATCGCCTATTATTCGGCGGGTGCCCAGTTCTTCGCACTGCTGGCGTTCGGAGTGCTGTGGCTGCTGCAGGGTGCGCCGCTCCTCAATGTGAAGGAGATCGTGATCTACCGGAGCGATGGCTATGAGTTCTTCATCGACCTGTTCTTCGACCGGGTCGCGGCGGTCTACCTGCTGGTGGGCAGCATGCTCACCTTCATGATCACCATCTACAGCCGCTATTACCTCCACCGCGAGGACGGCTACAAGCGCTTTTTCAACACCATCCTCTTTTTCTTCACCGGCTATTCCATTACCGTTCTTTCGGGCAATTTCGAGACGCTCTTCGTCGGCTGGGAAGTGTTGGGGATCTCCTCCTTCCTGCTCATCGCCTTCTACCGCGACCGCTACCTGCCGGTCAAGAACGCGGTGAAGGTGTTCTCGATCTACCGGGTGGGCGACGTGGGGCTGATCCTGGCCATGTGGGCAAGCCACCATCTCTGGCAGGAGAACATCACGTTCATGAAGCTGCACAACTATGAACTGGTGCACCATCAACTGGCCTCGCACAGTGCCATCGGCATCTTCATTTCGCTGGCCATCCTGGTCTCCGCTGCGGCCAAATCGGCCCAGCTGCCCTTCTCCTCCTGGCTGCCCCGTGCCATGGAGGGGCCAACCCCGTCCAGCGCCATATTCTACGGGTCGCTGTCGGTCCACATCGGAGTGTTCCTCCTGCTGCGCACCTTCCCGTTCTGGGAGCACCAGTTCGTCGTGCGGGTGATGATCGCCGTGGTGGGACTGCTCACCAGCCTGATGGCCTCCGTCACGGCGCGGGTGCAGTCCTCCGTGAAGGCCCAGATCGCCTATTCGTCCATCGCCCAGATCGGGTTGATCTTCATTGAGGTCGCCGCCGGTCTTGAGCTATTGGCACTGGTCCACTTTGCCGGGAATGCCTTTCTGCGCACGTATCAATTGCTCGTTTCGCCCTCCGTGGTCACCTATCTGATCCGCGAGCAGTTCTACCACTTCAAACCGCGTGAGCACAGTTTTGAGGATACCCTGCCCAAACGACTGGAGTACTCCCTGTACGTGTTGAGCCTGAAGGAGTGGAACCTGGACACGTTCGTGTACCGGCTCTTGTGGAATCCGCTGAAACACCTCGGTCGTCGCTTGGACGTGTTCAACATCAACCGCTCGCTGGCGGTGCTGGTGCCCCTGTATCTATTGGGCATCGTGCTGCTCTTCAACGCTCAGTGGTTGACTTCGCAGGTGGCGCATGCCATCCCGATCATCGCCGGGGTCATCGCCTTGGTGCTGGTGCTCCGGGCCTTCACGGAACGCAAGCACGTGCGCCGTGCGCTGGCCATGGTGATCATGGGGCATTTCTGGGTGGTCCTGGCGATCTCATTCAATGAGGACTTCGATCTCGGCCACAGCCTGATCTACCTCTCTGGTGTGGTCGGTGCCGGTTTCTTCGCGGTCTATGCCATCAACGCCCTGCGACGCACCGAGCGGAACGTCGACCTCGGCAGGTTCCACGGCCACGTTTACGAGCATCCGCGGATCGCGCTGCTCTTCCTGCTCTCTGCGCTCGGCCTGGCCGGGTTCCCGATCTCACCCACCTTCCTGGGAGAGGACCTCATCTTCTCGCACATCCATCCGGACCAGTTGGTATTGGCCTCGTTGGTGGCGCTCAGCTTCGTGCTCAACGGCCTGGCCTTGGTGCGCATCTACGCACGGGTCTTCCTGGGCCCGCACGTCAAGACCTACCACGAGGTGGCTTACCGCTCCGCGTGAACCGACATCATCGATCCACCAAGGTCTTGATGGACCGAAGCGCTCCGTTCGGCGTGGCCACGATGACGCTGTAGATGCCGGTGGGCCAGCCCTGTGTGCCGATCACGGTCCGGTCCGCTGTGGAATAGGACCGGTGTGCCATCCTTCCCATGCTGTCGAATACCCGGATGTCGCCCAGTACCCCTTGCGAATGCACGAGGGTGAATTCCCCCGCACCACTGAGCAGTGTCAGGTCCGCGCTTTCGTTCGCGGACCCCACACCCTGCGTCGGATCGAAGCAGGGTTCATAGAAGCGGAAGGCCAGGGGTTCAGGGACCAGATCACCGACGGGTGCGGAAGCGGTGCTGAACCCACCGGGGACCACGGCACTGTAGTAGGGCTGTCCGCTGAGCGGCCCCCCATCGCTGCCGGCGAGCATGGTGTAAACACCGGGTGGCAGGCAGATCGTGTCGGCATCGTACTGGTTCTCCGCGTCCAGGATGAAGCTGCCGCTCACCACAACGACCCCATTGGAAAGGATCCCCCAATTGAAGGTGCCGGTGGTGATGGCACCGCCGAGGTTCTGGATGTTCGGGATCAGGGTGGTGCAGGGCGCTGGCGGGCAGAGGTCCACCTCAAGTTCCCAGGTGCAGGCCAGCGTGGTGGTGAAACCGGTCCACAATTCCAGCGTGGCGCTGAAGGTGTTCGCGGGGAACGCCGCACCGTCCATGATGCGCATGGTGTGATAGCTTTCTTCCCCGATCCCGAAATAGAATACCGTCTCTTTCGCGAGCGTATCGCCATCCGTGTCGAACAGGATGAAGTTCGGATAATCGAACAGTTCGTTCACGGAGCTGGTATTCAACACGTGCACCACGATGGCAGTGTCCGAGAATGCATGCCAACGGACTGAGACGAGCTCAAGGCTGTCGCAGGGTGGACCACCCCCACTTACGGTGAACTGGTGTTGCGGTCCGGGGGCGAAGTCCCCCACGTTCTGTCCATCGATCACAATGGTGTAGTCCCCGGCATCCAACTGCCCGATGGATACGACCTCCGTGTGCGGAACGATGACGGTCAGCCCCCCATCATCAGCAGCAGCGATGGAAATGGTCACCACGCTGCCGACCACGGTAGCGGAGGCGCTCACCACGTAAGCGCCTGTGCTGGACAGGCCACCTGTCAGGGCGATCGAGACATTGTCCTGGTCGCTGGTGGGTGTGGGCTGAACGGCGATCTCGTCGATGTAGAAGTAGGTCTGCGCCCGGGCAGACCCAAGGAGAACTGCACACAGGAGAAGTGTAAGGATCGGTTTCATGGTCCGTGTGAATTGGGTCGTTAGGGGTATGACGTGATCATGTCGTCCAACGCTGCCTGGACGTTCTAGGCGTTGATGGAACCAACGACAGCCGCCGCGACCAGACCAAAGCCCAGGAGCACACCATAGACCACGATGATCACCGCGACCTTCCAGGCGGTGTTCATCCATGACCGTTGATGGACCGTGTGGGCAGCCCAGAAGAGGTAGCCGAGGGTAAGGGGTAACAGCATGTTGTCCGACCAGCTTCCCGCCCCCAGGATGCCCAGTAGCAGGGAAATGCCGAAGAGCAGATAGAGCACGGTATGGAAGTACAAGGCGAAGACCAGGTGTTCCGTGTAGAACAGCCCGCTGCGCCAGTAGAGCAACTTCAGCAGAAGCGCAAAGAGCGGTAACATCACGAACATCACCTTGCTGAAGGTGCTGAGCAATTCCTGGACGAACGCTTCCTTCCGGAGGCTGTTGCCGCTCAGGTTCAGGGCCAGGCGGATCATTGTCCGATTGATGACGCTTGGGGTGATGCCACCGGCCACCATGGTGCTGTCCAGGACCTCATTGGTCAGCCGGGGCATCGCGGAGAGAGCGACCAAGGTGCTGTCCGTGATCTGCTGGTCATCACCCAACTCCAACGTGAGGCCGTTCGCTTCGTGTGGCTCTTCATCAGAGGTGTTCACGAACACCACGGGTCCTTCATCTGCTTGCAGGCGTGCGGTGGCCCATGCAAGGAGCAGGAAAAAAAGCACGCTGGTGAAGAGGTAGAGCCTGAGCGGATGAACGTAACGGATCCGCTTGTTCGCATTGAACTCCCTGATCACCAGTCCCGGAGGCCAGAACAGGTCGCGCAAGGTGCGCAGCAGCTTGGTGTCGAAGTTGAACATGCCCGAAAGCCACTCCACCACGAAATGCCGGACCGGCAGTTTGTGGGTGTGGTTCTCCTGGCCGCAGTGCGCGCAGAAGTTGGCATCGGCCACCAGGGCACGCCCGCAGTTGGGGCATTCCGGCCGCTTCACCCGCGTTCGCGCCATGCCGGATCAGCTCTTCATGTTGTCGAACTGCAAGGGCACATCGAAGTCCTGTTCCCGGCACAGGGCCATCACCTCCTGCAGATCATCGATCTTCTTTCCGGTGACCCGGATCATGTCGTCCATGATCTGCGGCTGCACCTTCAGCCCGCTGTCCTTGATGGCCTTCACGATCTTCTTCGCAGTCTCGCGTTCGATGCCCTGTTTCACCTTGATGATGCGGTACAACGACTTGCCGCTGGGCACCGGTTCCTCGCTGAGGTCGTAGCTGCGCACATCCACCTTCTGTTTGCCGGAGCGCTCCAGCAGTACGTCCAGGACCGAGTCCAGCTTCATGTGGTCGTCCGTGCTCAACCGGATCGTCAGCGCCTTCTTGTCCAGTTCGATGGTGGTGTTCGTTCCGCGCAGGTCGTAGCGCGTATCGATCTCGCGTTTCACCACGTTGATGGCGTTGTCGAGCATCTGGATATCGACCTTGGAAAGGATGTCGAGGCTGGGCATGGGTGTAGTGTTTTCGGACGTGTAAAGATGCATAACCCAAGCAGAACGGGCGTTCGGGGTCACCCGATCGTCCAGTCGGTATCGACCAAGGACCGGAGCGGTTACTTTGGGGCCGCGCTTCCCCTGCGGCACTGCTTCCGCCGCCGCCGATCCACGCCATGAACGAACGCTCCGCACCCCGGCCAATGGCAGGAACTAGGGAGAACACCGGGGTGAGCATCGTTCACGTGGAAGGTGCCTCTGCGTTGCGCAAATTCATCCATCTATCAGAGAACTTGCCCGATCGCAGGGCCAACTATGTGCCACCCGTGTGGGCCGACGAGGAGGCCTTTCATGATCCCGGGCGGAACACGGCACTCCGGGATTGTTCCTTCATCCGCTTGCTGGCCTATCGGGACGGCTCGGTAGTAGGACGGGTCATGGGGCTGGTCCATCATGCCTACAACCGTCTGCATGGGGAATGCAGCGCGCGCTTCCACCAATTGGATGCGGTGAACGACCCGGCCGTTGTGCGTGCCCTGCTGCAGGCCGTGGAGCAATGGGCCTCAGGCCTGGGCATGGACAGGGTCGTCGGTCCTTTCGGGCTCAGTGACAAGGATCCCCAGGGATTTCAAGTGCAGGGCTTCGAGCATTTGCCGGTGTTGGCCACGCCCACCAATCCGCCGCACCTGCCGGAGATCCTTTCAACGCTGGGGTATGCGCCCTTCTTCGATGCGCTGTCGTACCGTCTCCCGATCCCCGAAGAGCTTCCGGAGATCTACACCCGTATCGCTCAACGCATCACCGATCAGGGACAGTTCCACCTGGTGCCCATCACCAGCAAACGTGCGCTTCGACCCTGGGTGCTGCCTGTGCTCCGGCTCGTGAACATGGCCTACGCCGACCTGTACGGCTTCATACCCATGACCGAACTGGAGATGAAACACCTCGCGGACCAGTACATGGCCATGCTCGATCCACGTTTGGTGAAACTGGTGGTGGACCAGCACGATGAACCCATGGCCTTCGTGGTGGCGATGCCGGACATGAGCGAGGGGTTGCAACAGGCACGCGGACGCATCTGGCCCTTTGGTTGGTGGCATATCCTGCGGTCCATGCGGCGCTCAAGACAGCTCGATCTCTTCCTGGGGGCTGTGCATCCTTCCGCACAGGGTCGAGGGCTCACCTGCCTGCTGGGACTGGAACTGATTGCCGAGGCCCGTCGGAGAGGTATGGAGGTGATGGACAGCCACCTGGTGCTTGAGAGCAACGTGCGGATGCGTGCTGAGCTTGAACGATTGGGTGCCTCGATCTACAAACGGTATCGCGTGTTCCAGCGAACGTTGTAGTTCCTTCAATGCCTGAAGTGCACGAAGAGCCGGCCGAAGTTGTCGCCGTCCTTCTCGATCCGGTGATAGAGCTTCTTCACCGCCGGTTGCTGCAGGTAGCGGATCACTTTCTTCTTCAGCTGGCCACTGCCTTTCCCGGGAATGATCTCCACCAGTGCGATGCGTCGGTCGATGGCGTCGTGGATGATCTCTTCCAACGCCCGGTCGATCTCGCGGCCCTTGTTGAAGATGTCGTGCAGATCGAGCTTGAGCTTGGCCATGGCGCGAAACTACCCACCCGGTCTCAGATCCGGGCCTGGTAGGTGTACAGGTCGAAATAGCGGCCCTGCTTGGCGATCAGCGTGTCGTGTGTGCCGCGTTCAACGATCAGGCCATGCTCGATCACCAGGATCTCCGTCGCCTGGCGAATGGTGCTCAAGCGGTGTGCGATCACGAAGGTGGTGCGGTCCTTCACCAGCTCGTTCAAGCTCTTCTGGATCAAGGCCTCGCTCTCGGTGTCCAGGTTGCTGGTGGCCTCGTCGAGGATCAGGATGCGTGGGTCGGCCAGCATGGCCCGTGCGATCGCTACACGCTGGCGTTGACCGCCGCTGAGCTTCACCCCGCGTTCGCCGATCACGGTCTCCAACCCAAGCTCCAGACGGTCGGTGAATTCGTTGACGTAGGCGGCCCTCACGGCCTTCTGGAGCTGGTCGTCGGTGGCGTTCGGCCGGGGGAAGAGGATGTTCTCCCGGATGGTTCCCTCGAACAGGAAGTCGTCCTGCAGCACCACGCCCAAGTGCTGGCGATAGCTGCTCAGCCCCACCTTGCTCAGGTCGTGACCATCCACGGTCACCCGGCCCGATGTGGGGTTCAGGAAGGTGGCCGCCAGCCCGGCGATGGTGCTCTTCCCACTGCCCGATGTGCCCACCAGTGCGATCACGCTCCCCGCCTTGGCCTCAAAGCTGATGCCGTGTAGCACCTCCTTGCCTTCATCGTAGGCGAAGCGGACGTCATCAAAGACGATATCGCCCTTGACGGTGCCCAATTGCAACGGCCGATCGTCGGTGATGTCCTCCGGATCCATGTTCATCAGCTCCTCGGTGCGGTCCAGGCCCGCGAAGGCTTCGGTGAGCTGGCTGCCGATGTTGCTCATCTGCACGATGGGCGCGATCATGAATCCGAGGTAGAGCGTGAAGGCGAGGAATTCGCCCAAGGTGAGCTGGTCGTGGATGATCTGCCAGCCGCCGATGCCCATGATGCCCGCGCTCGCCAGGCCCAGCAGGAAGGTGCTGCTGCTGGTGATGAACGCCGTGGCCGTCAGGCTTTCCTTCACGTTCTGGAACAGGCGCTCCACACCCACCTCGAAGTTCCGGTTCTCCTGTTCCTCAGCGTTGAAACCCTTGATCACCCGCACCCCGTTCAGTGTTTCGGTCAAGCGCCCCGTGACCTCCGCGTTGATCACTCCGCGCGTCCGGAAAATGGGTCGGATGCGGGCGAAGGCCTTCATGGCCACGAACGCGAAGATGCCCACGGGCACCAAGGTGTAGAAGGTCATCAAGGGACTGATCCGGATGAGCAGGAACAAGGAGATGATGGCTGTGAAGGTGCCACCGACGAGTTGGACCAATCCTGTTCCCACCAGGTTCCGTACGCCCTCCACGTCGCTCATGATGCGGCTCACCAGTGCGCCGCTCTTGGTGTTGTTGAAGAAACTGATCGGCAGGGAGAGGACCTTGCGCTGCACCTGTGCCCGCAACTGGCTGATCAGCAATTGGGCCTCCACGCTCAGCAATTTCGTAAGCCAGAAGCTGGTGAGGCTCTGCACCACAATGGCGACCACCACGGCGCCGAGCAGCCACCACAGGAGCTCAACGTCCTTGTTCACGATCACATCATCGATCAGGAATTTCGTTGCCCCCGGCAGGATGAGGCTGGCCAGTCGACTGATGACGATGAGCCCCAAGCCCAGCAGCACATGCCGGCGCCTCGGCCAGATGAATTGCCAAAATGCCGTGCGCCACGTCACGGTGGAACGGGCCTTGGGTAGTTCTCCGCCGGCTGCCCGGATCTGGGCGCGAGGGCCGTTGAGCGTCCGTTCGGCGCGGGATGATGGGAATTTGTTCGGGTTCAAGGGCGATAACTGGATGAATGCGCCGCCTATGGCAAGTGGCGGGCCACAGCGAAGCGAGCGGACGGATCGTCAGTTGGCCCAAGGTATCTTTCCGCCATGGCGCACAGCTCCTCACGCGTTGTATTGACCGTCGATGCTGTCATCACGGATGATCACGGACGGATCCTGGTGATGGAACGGGGAACCGAGCCCTTCCGAGGTGCCTGGGTCCTGCCCGGTGGACTGGTGGACCCGGGGGAGACCGTGGAGGAGGCCGTGGAGCGGGAAGTGCTCGAGGAATTGGGACTGACGGTGGCGGTGGTGCGGCTGATCGGTGTATTCTCAACGCCGGGTCGTGACCCACGCGGTTCCTTCGTGAGCCTGGCGTTCCATGTGCGGATCACCGGAGGTGAGGTCGTCGCCACGGAAGAGGCCCCTGCACATCGATGGCTGGCCTCCGGAGAGCAGGTCTCCATGGGTTTCGACCACGCGGAGATCCTCCAGGTTTTCCGAGGCCAATAGGGTCGAGCCGTAACCCGGACCGAGTGTTTGGGGTTCCCAGTACAGCAGGGTGACAGGTTGACCTGAACGCACCAATGGCATGGATCATGCGTTGTTCGTGTACTATGGAACGAGTAACGACCGTACAACTTACACTGCTGGTGGATGCGTCCCCGGCCGTGATCTGGAAGGCTTTGACGGACCCCCAACTGACGAAATTGTACCGCGAGGGATTGCAGGCCCGAAGCCGCTGGGAGCGTGGTGCGCCCCTCCAGTGGGTGGACCGCACCGAGGGCCAGGAGAACATACGAGCCCAAGGCACCGTGATGACCGCATTGAACGAGCAGCGCCTGCGCTATACCTTCCTGGAGCTGGACGGGGGTCTGCCCGACGAACCCGCCAGCTACACCACGGTGGATATCTCCATGGAGGTGGAACGCGATGGACGGACGCGCATTCAACTCTGGCAGGGCGATTTCGCAGGCCTGCCGCAGGATGTACGTCGTGCGCGTGAAGCGGGCAAACAGTGGGTTGAGGCATTGGTCGGTCTGAAGCGGACGGCCGAGGAGCAGCAGGGAGCGATGGCCGCCTGATCGGCGGATCAGTAGAGCTTTCCGCTAGGTCCGGTGTGCAATAGGAGGAGCACCTGTGGGGAGTTTCCTGCCCACTTCCCCGGAACATGCCGACCTTGCGCCCACCCTGAGCGACGCCACACATGAAAATTCGGATCAATAAGCTCCTGGACCGGGCGCTGATACCTGACAATGGGGGGGAGCTCCTGTTGTATCAGCGGAACGACGAGTTCTCCATCGAAGTCGTGGGTATCGCCGGTGAACTGATGTCCACCGCCCTGCATGGTTCGGAGGATGCCTTGGCCGAGCTGGCGCTTTCCAAGCTCAAGTCACCGGCCACCGCCCGAGTGCTCATCGGCGGGCTGGGGATGGGCTTCACGCTGGCCACGGTGCTCCGCCTCGTCGGCGACCAAGGCAAGGTGGTGGTGGCCGAACTGGTCCCCGAGGTGATCAAGTGGAACCAAGG
>JBGTAJ010000018.1:0-40965 GCA_041749915.1 Flavobacteriales bacterium | reverse complement strand
CTTCTTCCCGGCGCCTATCTGCTGCGCATCACCACGGACCAAGGCACCGCAGAGCAGCGGGTGGTGAAAATGGACTGAAGGAACATCGAACGGAACAGAACGGGAGGGCCATCAGGTCCTCCCGTTCTTCGTTCGTGTCAGCGGCGGTAGCGGGCCAGGTTGATCATCAGCACACCAACGAGGATGATCACCAGTCCGGTGAGCTCGCGCCAGCCGAGCACCTCCTTCCCAAGGAACACACCGAACAGCACGGCCACCACGGGATTCACATAGGCATAGGTGCTCACCTGGGCCGCAGGCCTTACCTGCAACAGCCACACATAGGCGCTGAAGCCGATGATGGACCCGAACACGATGAGGTAGGCCAGCGATGCCCAGGCCGTGAGCGGCACGGCAGACCATTCCATGTGCGTGAACTCGCCACGGAAAAGGCTGGTGAGCAGGAAGAACACAGCTCCGGTGAGCATCTGCCAGCCACTGTTCACCAGATTGGGGATGCGTGACGGGTGGTATTTCGCGTAGATCGAGCCCGCCGGCCAGCCGATGATGCCGAACATCAGGATGAACATCGCGGAGAACTCGGTCGTGACCTCATCGGCACCCAGTTGCGCGGCGATCTTCTCGCTGAACAGCAGGAGCACCCCGGCCATGCCCGCCGCCACCCCCAGCAGCGTCGACCAGCTGCGGAAGTTCACGCGCCACTGCGGACGGTCCATGACGATGAAGGACAGCGGTGCCACGGCGATGACGATGGCCACGATGCTGCTGGCGAGGGTCTGCTCCACCCACACCACGGCACCGTTACCCACGTAGCACAGCAGGAAACCCGTGATGGCCGCCACCCGCAGGTCGCCTCCGGGCCTGATCGAAATGCCCCTGAGCAATGCCCAGATGAACATCAGGGATGCGGCCACGAGGAATCGCAGTCCACCGAGCATGAAGGGCGGAAAGCCGTCCAGCGCCTCGCGGATGAAGAAGTAGGTACTGCCCCAGATCAGGTAGATCGCGGCGAAGGCCAGGATCACTTTCAGTGGCGAGGGGGCTGTTGAGGTGGACATCGGGCCGCGAAGGTCGGGTGCTGGAAGCGGTCGGAAGTGCGTTCGCCCTTCCTCACGTCATTCACCGGTCCTACCTTCGCACTGCACACCTGTTCAGCCATGTCGACGACGAAAAGCCACACCGCCGAGGAGAAGATGACGTTGGAGGAGGTCCGCGAGGAGATCCTGCGGGACTACGCCCTGGTGACCCAGAGCCGCGAGGCCAGCCTGCTGGGCCGCAAGGAAGTGCTCACGGGCAAGGCCAAGTTCGGCATCTTCGGCGATGGCAAGGAACTGGCCCAGGTGGCCATGGCCAAGCAGTTCCGCAACGGGGACTGGCGCAGCGGATACTACCGGGACATGACCTTCATGTTCGCCATCGGCGAGCTCACCGTGCAGCAGTGGTTCGCGCAGCTCTACGCCCACGCCGATGTGAACGCCGACCCCAGCAGCGCTGGACGCAGCATGAATGGCCACTTCGCCACCCGCAGCCTCGATGCCAACGGCGAATGGAAGGACCTGATGGCCCAGCCCAACAGCAGTCCCGACATCAGCCCCACCGCCGGGCAGATGCCACGCCTGCTGGGCCTTGCTCAAGCGAGCAAGGTGTTCCGCAACAACCCCGCCCTTCACGGACACACGCACCTGAGCGACCAGGGCAACGAGGTCGCCTTCGGCACTATCGGCGATGCCAGCACCAGCGAAGGCCACTTCTGGGAGACCATGAACGCCGCGGGAGTGCTCCAAGTGCCCATGGCCATGAGCGTTTGGGACGACGGCTGGGGAATCAGTGTCAGCAAGGCCTTCCAGACCACCAAGGGCAGCATCAGCACCCTGTTGCAGGGATTCCAGAAAGAGGAGGGCACCAACGGCATCCGCATCTATAAGACCAAGGCCTGGGACTATGCCGGCCTGAACCGAACTTATGAGGAGGCCATCGCCGCTTGCCGCGAGGAGCATGTGCCCTGCCTGATCCACGTGGAGGAGGTGACCCAACCCCAGGGCCACAGCACCAGCGGCAGCCACGAGCGTTACAAGAACACGGTGAGCGATTGGATCCGTGACAAGGACGGCAAACCCGTGGAGGAGGTCCCCTTGCTGGAGTGGTACAAGGTGTACGATTGCAATGTGAAGTTCCGCGAGTGGATCCTCAGCTTCCGGCCAGGTGGGGAGGCCATCGCCACCGCCGAGGAACTGGACGCCATCGAGAAGCAGGCCAAGGCCGATGTGCGCAGTGCCCAGAAGGCTGCCTGGGCCGCTTTCCTGGAGCCCTTGAAGGCCGAGATGGCCGAGGTTCTTGATCACCTGGAGGCCTTGAGGTCCGAAAGTGCTGACAGTGCCGCCATCGGTGCCTTACAGCAAGAGCTGCGCAACGCCATGGACCCCTCCCGCAAGGACATCCTGGGGGCGGCACGCAAGGCCCTGACGGCCACGATGGGTGAGAACGGCAGCGCGCGACAGGCCTTGGAAGCTTGGCTGCGCCGGCAACAGGCCCTGAACGCCGACCGCTACGGAAGCCACCTCTACAGTGAAAGCACCAAGAGCTGCCTGAAGGTCAGCGAGGTCCCCGTGCGCTATGACAGTGATGAACAGGTGGACGGTCGCATCATCATCCGCGACAACTTCGCCGCGCTCTTCGAGCAGGAACCCCTGCTGCTGATGTTCGGCGAGGACACCGGCAAGATCGGTGACGTGAACCAGGGCATGGAAGGCATGCAGGCCCGCTTCGGTGAACTGCGCGTAAGCGATACCGGCATCCGCGAGGCCACCATCCTGGGCCAGGGGATCGGCATGG
The DNA here is from genome assembly GCA_041749915.1 of Flavobacteriales bacterium. Classification (GTDB taxonomy): domain Bacteria; phylum Bacteroidota; class Bacteroidia; order Flavobacteriales_F; family PHOS-HE28; genus PHOS-HE28. Next base: position 38,133 of record JBGTAJ010000018.1, on the reverse strand, counting down.
CGCTGCGTGGTCTGCGTCCCATCGCGGAGATCCAGTACCTGGACTACCTGCTGTACTGCATCCAGGGCATCAGTGACGACCTGGCCACCGTGCAATGGCGCACCAAGGGCGGGCAGAAAGCTCCGCTCATCATCCGCACCCGCGGGCATCGCTTGGAAGGCGTGTGGCACAGTGGCAGTCCCATGGGCATGATCATCCATGCCGCACGCGGTGTGGTGGTGTGCGTGCCCCGCAACATGCAGCAGGCCGCCGGCATGTACAACACCCTTTTGCAGAGCGATGACCCCGGCCTGGTCATCGAATGCCTCAACGGTTACCGCAGCAAGGAACGCCTTCCCAGCAACCTCGGTGAATTCACAGTACCCATCGGCAAGGCCGAGGTGGTCCGCGAGGGCAGCGACCTCACCCTGCTGAGCTACGGCAGCACCTTCAACCTCTGTGCTTCAGCCGCCGACCGACTGTCCGAACTGGGCATCAGCGTGGAGCTGATCGACGCGCGTACCCTCCTCCCCTTCGACCGCGAGCAACTCTGTGTGGAGAGCCTGAAGAAGACCAACCGCCTGCTGGTCGTGGACGAGGATGTGCCCGGTGGCGCCAGCGCGTACCTCCTGCAGCAGATCCTCGAAGTACAGGGAGGCTACCGCTACCTCGATGCCACACCCAGCACCCTCACCGCCAAGGCCCACCGCCCCGCCTACGGCAGTGATGGGGATTACTTCAGCAAGCCCAGCGTGGAGGATGTGGTGGAGAAGGTGGTGGGGATGGTGAATGAGTGAAGGCCATGAGCCCACGTGCGATACAGGACATCGAGGGCTTTCGCTTCTTCTTCTATAGCCGAGAGAACAACGAACCACCCCATATCCACGTGGAGAAAGGTAATGGCTCCGAGAAGTGGTGGCTGCTTCCAGAGCCCGTTCGTGTATATTCGACAGGCTTGAAAGCCGGTGAACAACGTCGTATCGAACAATTGATCCATGAGCACCAAAACGCCCTCCTCGAAGCGTGGAAACGCTACTTCGGCGGCTAAGGCCATCGGTCCGGACGCCATCGAAGCGATGATCCTGAAGGAAGGGTTGCGCATCAAGGATGTGCTGCTCTACAGAGACATTGATCTGATAGCGATCGTCTTGAACAGCGGTGACGTGCTTCAAGCCCGCCTATCCGACTTCGAACGACTGAAGAAGGCCAGCGATGCGCAACTGAAAAAGTGGCGGCTCATCGGAGGTGGTATGGGGGTCAATTGGGAAGGTCTGGATGAGGACCTTTCACTTCGTGGGTTCATTCGTGATAGTGTGCAGCAGGAGACGCTTAGGCGAATGACGGGCCGGAGGTCTGGAATGAGGCTCAAAAGCCGATGAGTGGCAATGAGACATGGTCCCTTCGTTCTTTAGGAGACCCTGCGGCGGCATAAGAAGGCCTATCGAAGTGACCCAAATCGGCGCCCTCATCTTCAGCCACCAAGCCACACTCCCATGAACATCACCTTACGGCTCGGTACTGCCCTGCTGGGGGCGGGCGTGTTCGTTCACGCAAGCACGTTCATCACGACTCGCGAACCGTTGCCCATGGCGGTGGTGTTCCCGCTTACCGTATTCACGTTGGTCCTGTTCTTCATGGCCGTGCGCGTTGCCCGCAAAGAGGACATGAATTGGAACGATGGCTGGTCATGGAAACAAGTACTTGAACATGCCCCTCAATGGGTGAAAGTTGCGCTTGCCGTGCTTTTCGCATACACCGGTTTCAACTTCATCTTCTCGTTGTGGTACTTGAACGAAGGGCTTACACCCGATGTGGTGCAAGGTGAATACGTGATGCAGGACCATGGCAACGTCGTGCGCACCCGTAGCCAGGCTGAATACTGGCGGCACTCGGCCTATGAGCTCCGGGGCATGAGCACACACATCATCCTATTCTCGGCCATTGCATTGGGGATACTTTGGTCAAACGCAAGGAAGGATCATTACTGGGGGTAGATTCAGACCCGCACAGGGCCTTCCACAGAAGCCCCTGCACCCCTTGAACGCCATGCGAAGCCCGCACCACAGCTATCCGATCGTGATGGACAGCAGGTTCGTTGTACTGTTGCCAACTGATGCGTCCCGCACAAAGCAGAACCCGACTTCAAAACGCAATAAGGCCCCCAGGCAGCGCGAACACCTCCCCCTGTGTCCTTGTTCTGCACGGAACACCCACCATCCCATGCGCTGCCTCCCCTTCCTCCTGTTGAGCGCATGGCTGCTTCCGGCGCACGCCCAGACCACCTATGGCACCGAACACTGGGTCACGTTCATGGAGAACATATTGCTTCCCTTCAACGGTGCACCCAGCTTTCATTTGGTGATCAGCAGCGAGGTGGGTTCGGCCGGCACGGTGACCATTCCCGCCACGGGCTTCTCCTTTCCCTTTAGTGTGGAGGCGGGTGCGGATACCGTAGTGACCTTGCCCAACAATGTGTACTACGGTTTGGGCGACGAAGCCATCTTCAACTTCGGTATCCGGGTGAACAGCGAGGAGCCGGTCAGGGTCTACGCCTTTCACGACCGGGCCTTCTTCAGTGGCACTACAATGGTACTGCCCACCACCGCCTTGGGCACCGATCACGTTGTGATGGCGCGGGCCGATGATGATGGCGCATCTCCCTCGCAGTTGGTGGTAATGGCCACGCAGGAGAACACCGTTGTGGAGATCACACCCAGCGCGCTCACTGTAAGCTTCCGTCCGCCGAACCTGCCCTTCACCGTAACCCTGAACGCCGGCCAGAGCTTCCAGCTGCAATCCTTCAGCGACCTCAACGGAACCCGGGTGCGTTCCTTGGACGAGAACAAGTCCATCGCCCTCTTCGCTGGTGCACGGCAGGCACAGGTAAACTGCACTTTGGGTGGTGCGGACGACCATTTGTACGAGCAGATCTACCCACTGGGCCTCTGGGGCCGCGAGTATCATGTGGTGCCGTTCAAGGACCGCGGTGGCGACGAGGTGCGGATCATGGCCGGCCTGCTTTCCGCCTCTGTCACCGTGGGCACCCAATCCTTCGCGCTGGAGCCTGGAGAAGTGGTGGCGGTGAACGTGAACACACCACGTCGTATCCAGAGCAGCGCCCCGGTGGCCGTGGGACAGTTCAACGATAGCCAGGAGTGTAACAACAACCTCAACGGCGACCCCAGCTTCATCTTTCTACCCACAGCCCTGCTCCGCGACGAACGGTTCATCTGGAACGCCCGCAACAGCATGAACATCAACCAGCACTTCGTGAACGTGGTGGTGCAGCAGAACGGCAGTGTCACCGGCATGTTCCTGGACGGCACCAACATCAGCAACCAGTTCATCGCCTTCCCCAACCTGCCGAACTTTTGGTACGCCCAGGTAAATGTGACGACGGGTAGCCACGAGCTGCTCAGCGACAAGCCCTTCCAAGCCACGGCCTATGGCATGGGCTTCTTCAACGGCTATGCCTATGCGTTGGGTTTTGACAACGATATCACCACCGGCTTGAATGAATTGAACCGGCCATTCGACCGAAGCGTCACAGTGATCACACAAGGCACCGGCTGGACACCAGGCTGGTCGATGGACCGAACGGAACTATTGCGTGTGCTGGACATGGGCGGGCGCCTGGTACAGAGCGTCGCCTTGCAACCCGGTGGCACGGTGGATGTGAGCGGCCTGGAAGCAGGGCCTTACCTGGTGGAGCGCTGGTCCGGTATGCAGCGCCAAGCCATTGTGCGTGTGTTGATCCAGTGAGCGACATCGCCCGGGGCTTCGCCAGTGACCCATGGGCGGCGATGAGCTGTACTGTCAGGACATCACCGGACACACATTTTCAAAGCGCGTTCCAGTGGCGTGTAGCACCGTTCAGCGCTTCAGCGGTATACCGCCCAAGTTCCCGGCCCATTGGATCGGGCATGGCCAAGGTCTCAGTGGCCCAGGAGGGCACATCATGCTTACCCTGCCAGCCTTACAACTGGTCCAACCATGTGCTCGCCTCCTCTTCAGTTGTAAAAAAGGCGCTGGGCACGGGGCTGGGGAAGTAGCGGAAGTAAAGTTTGGCGATCTTCTCGTTGAGCGTGTTCCGAACGGCCCAGGCCTCGGCCCGGCAATGCTCCTTCATGGTCGTGGGATCGTAGTGCATGGAGGCCAGTGACTCCGTATCGAAGGGAAGGTCCTCGGGCAGGACCACCAGTACCTTCATGGGCGCACCCATGGCCAGCGTCGCACGGGCATGGATCAACTCGGCGATGGAACGGTCGGACCAGAATACTCCTTCATGGCAACGCACTTCGAGCCTCTCAGGACCCGTGCGCGTGACAGTGGCGAGGGCCGTGGAAATGGAATTGTTCATTGCACCCGGTTCCTGGTTTCGGGAAAGCGATATTACGACAACGCGGCGGCGCTCGCCAAGATCTTACGTCGCGTGCATCGCTGGGCGCGGTGCGTTCGGTGATCGGGTAACGACCACCTGATCTTCGTGCGGGGGCGAATGGAAAAGCCCCGAGGTCGCTCCCCGGGGCCGATCCTTTTGTGACAACCTGATCTCAGGCCTTGGTGCTCTCCTTTCCTGCCAGAGAGGCGAGAATGCTGTTCACTTCATCCTTGGTCTTGCCCAAGCTCTTCTGGAGGCGACCGTGCAGTTCGTCCTCCTTGCCTTCCACATACAACAGGTCGTTGTCCGTCAGATTGGCGTACTTCTGCTTGAGCTGGCCTTTCAATTCGTTCCAGTTGCCTTTGATCTTGTCGTTCGTGCTGTTCATGATAGTGGGATTTGAACACCATCGGGCATGCACCGTGCCACCACCACGGATCGCACCTCAAGCACCGGAACGTCGCGGCATTCCCGAGGTCCTCACCTGCCTACGCCCTGTGGAGCGCCTGCCCCAAGGCGTGGCGCTCGCCCCACGATCAATGCGCCATCGACGTCAAAAGGCCACGTCCGTCGACATGGCCTTTCGATACGGGCATCATACCACGCTCAGAAGACCATGGGTGCATGGCGGCGCGCTGGTACCAGGGTCCTGTCGTGGGCCACGGCCACACAGCCGCCCTCCGGATCGAAGCCGATGACCCCCACCGGCCCGGCGTACGTCAGGCCACCCATCCGGCGCTCCAGTTCCAGGATCACGGCGAAGCTGATCTTGCGCTTGCGCTGATCGGGCCCGCCGCGCTGCACATGGCGTGTATCCACCGTGACCTCCTTGGACACATGGCCGGGCTTCTCGAAGCGGAGCACAGCCTCGGCATCCGCAGGCAGTGAGACGGTGATGCGGCCGTTCTCCGCAACGGGTGCGAGGTGTACAGTGCCGTTCACCTCCACCTCCACCACCACATCGGTCATGGACAGATCATCAACATGAAGCCATGCCGTAAGGACCACGGCATCATTCATCGGTGGGGCAGCGGCGTGGGAGGTGGACACGCTAAGGAACAGGGCGGCGCAGAGGCCAAGGGCGGTGGTGCGGGTGATCTCCATGGCAGGGTGTGTTTGGAATGGTTCTGCCAGTGGATACGCCCCTGACGAACAGGAGTTCCCGATCCGAGGTGCCATTTCGACGGACCGGGTCGGAAGATCGCGCAGCGAGAAGGGAAGCATGCTGAAACCGACCTCGACGGCCAACGGAAGGCATGTACGACCGGTGGCACATGGCCTAAGCCGACCGAACGGTGAAAAGAGAGGGGGCGATCCCGCCTGCGGCCTTTTGATGATGTACCTTTGATGTCCCATGTCCCTCACCACCGCCGAGATCCAGCAGGCCCTGCGCATCAGCAAGGCCATCGAAAGCCACCTTGAAAGCTCACGCTCCGTGAATGTGCGGAGCGAGGAACTGTACGGAGTGTTGGCCGACATGAAGCTGGTGGAGCGCGACCTGCAGCAGGGTCTGCACTTCCGCAACTTCCTGAAGAAGCTGGTGAAGGCGAACATGCTGAACCTGATCCCCCAGTGCCACGCCATGCCGCGCAGCGGAGGCAAGTACGATTGGACCTTCAACCGCGCCGCAGACCGCATGCCGGTGCGCAAGGCTGCTGCCCCCGCCGCTGAGGTCGCCGTTGCGTCCGAGGAAGAGACCGCAGAGGTCGAGGAGGCCAAGACCGCCTGAGCAGACCGCACTTCTGGTACGCAAGCGACCAGGGCAGAATCCCTGCAGATATCCTCAGGAGCATCGCCCGCTGGTGTTCGATCCCGTGGATACGATTGCACTGACTTGATATCGGCCTTACCGACCGTGGTCATTATGGGCTCTCCCGGACCGCTCCTGACCCATTTAGGGTGCCGACCAACGTTCCTTGGCTGAGCTTTCCGATCGCGCCGTATTCAGAGGAGGCGATCGCGCTGGCCTGAACACTTCCTGATCGCGAGGACGTCCAACGGTCCACACCAGCCAATGAGCTGCGTATCATTCCACGGCGTAGCTTCGGGTCAGCTAGCTCCAACTCCCACCAACCCTGATCCACATGCCGACACGCTACGCGCTCGCCTTGCTCACCCTGATCGCCGGTACATCCGTGCAGGGTCAATCGTATTGCGAACCCAGTTTCGCGAACGGTTGTTCCAACTGGCGCAACCTGGCCATCACCATCGGTGGCCTGAACTGGTCGGCCGGCGTGGATGCCTGCACCACCTCGGACTACGTGATCCAATCGGCCACCGTGGATGCCGGACAGCAGAGCCTGATGGAAGTGACCAACGGCGTGTGGTGCGGATGTGCCGTTTGGGTGGACCTGGACAACAGCCAAAGCTTTGAAGCGGAGGAGAATCTCTTCTATGCCTACCAGGGTGCCGACCCCAGCCAGACCTACAGCTTCATGTTGGACATCCCGGGCGATGTGCCCACTGGGGCGTACCGCATGCGTGTGATCGCCCCTTGGGGCAGCGACGGTTTCACTCCCGGCGGAACGAATGGTTCGGGCCCCTGCGGCAGTTACCAATATGGCAACTTCACGGACCTTACCCTGAACATCCTGGCCAGCACGGGTGTGGCCGATCGGGAGGCACCGGTCCTGCAGGTGGCACCCAACCCCGGCACCGGCCTTGTGACATTGAGCGCCGATCGATCGGTCGAGCAGGTCGCTGTGATCGGGGCTGATGGTCGCATCGTGTACCAGACCTCCTTTGCACCCGGCCAGAGCCCTCAGCTTGACCTGTCCCATCTGCCCGATGGCCTTTACATCCTGCATGGTCGCACGGCTGATGGGCTGTTGCGTGCGCGCTGGGTGAAGCAGTGACGCGTCCACCGAACTGACCTTGCAGCGATCGAAACGGTATTGAACTACCGAACCTCGGCGCCACCACCCCATGGACCAACCGAACACCCTGATCGCGCAACGCTGGTTCGCCGCCTTCAACGCCCATGACCTGGAAGCCTTGTTGGCCTTGTACAGCGATAATGCGGAACATTTCAGCCCCAAGCTGAAACTCCGACATCCCGAGACCATGGGACGGGTGCGCGGCAAGGACGCCTTACGCACATGGTGGCGCGAGGCCTTCGACCGACTGCCCAGCCTACACTATGAAGTGACCGCCCTCACGGCAGATGACCGGCAGGTGTTCATGGAGTACATCCGCCATGTGGCGGGCGAGGAGGACCTGAACGTGGGCGAGGTGCTGGTGATCTCCGACGGTATGATCGTGGCAAGTCGGGTCTATCACGGCTGAAGAACGGAGCTGGCAACTGGGGAAGCACTATTTTCGAACGAAAGGGACCATTTCCGACCGAACCATGCTCCATCACCTGCTTCCTTTCGTCCTGCTATTGCTGCCCATCAGCGGCTGGGCACAACGCACCATAAGCAGCTCAGGGGGCGAGGGGTCAGGCGCGGGGGGAACCGTGAGCTACACGCTGGGCCAGGTGGACTTCACCTCGTGGACCACGGAGAGCGGCAGCGTGGTCCAGGGCGTGCAACAGCCCTACGAATGGCTCGTCACCGGCATGCCTGATGACGATCGACCGGAGATCCTCCTGGACGCGTGGCCCAATCCCACGGTGGAAGGGATCACATTGAGCTGGTCACAGGCACCCACCGAACCAACAAGCTACCACCTGATGGCGGCGAACGGTGACCTTGTGGACGAAGGGCGCATCAGCGGTCTTTCCGTCCATATCCCCATGCAGCATCTCGGCGCTGGGAACTATGTCGTGCAGTTGCGCACGATGGATGTTGTCCGCTCAAGTCTTTCCATCATCAAACAGTGACCATCATGGACCGTCGATATCCCACATTCCTTGCACTTTGTATGGCCAGTCTGCTGCACGCCCAGGCACCACCCCGGATGAGCTACCAGGCCGTGGTGCGCGACGGCGGGAATGCCTTGGTGACGAACGCCACCGTGGGGCTCCGGCTGAGCATTCTGGGGGGCAGCGACACCGGTGCCGCCGTTTATGTGGAGGAACAAAGCGGACTGACGAATGCCAATGGCCTGGTCAGTGTGGTCATCGGCAGCGGTACGCCGCTCACCGGCGATGTGGCCACCATTGATTGGGGCGCGGGCCCCTATTTCCTGCGGAGCGAGGTCGACCCTTCCGGTGGGAGCGACTACGCCATCAGTGGCACCAGCGAACTGCTCAGTGTTCCCTACGCACTGTACGCCGCCAATAGTGAACCAGGACCTGCCGGGCCACCCGGCATGCCCGGTGTCGGCGCCTGCGATCCGAACACGCGCGACAGCCTGATCGTGCTGCATGATAACGCCACGGCCCATGGCTACTACCAGGACCCCTCGGGAGCGGGTGCCTGGATCTCGCAGACCATCGGAGGAACCAACCACAGTGCGATCTCCTCCAAACGCGCCGTGGTCCTGTACAACAACAGCACCGCCTATGCCTTCCATCTGGACAATGAAGGCGTGGGTCAATGGAGCCTGCAGGTGATCGGAGGCACCAACCACACGGCCGTGGCCAGTGACCAGAGCGTGGTGCTCTACAACCAGAGCAGTGCTTATGCCTTCCACGTGGACGGAGCGGGTGCGGGAACATGGACCGTGGAACCCTTGGGCAACACCAACCACAGCAACCAGGCCCATGGGAACAAGATCGTGGTGTGGAACAACAGCCTGGCGCATGCATTCAGCGTGGATGCTACAGGCACCGGGGCATGGACCACGCAGACCCTGGGTGGAACCACGCAGATCGTGCGGACCACACGCTGAATCAAGTGGTCCAGCGCCCTCTCCTCGTCATGTTGAAAGCTCGCACAGGTCGCCATGCTCACCGGGCAGGCCCACTTGGAAATGATCAGCACCGAAGGTCGCCCTGTCCGGGAGCGATGGGAAGGTGAACCCGATCACGATACCTTCGACAGGGTGGGCCTTTGCCTGCATCACCACCGAACACGGCACATGAGCAGGGGATTCGTCAAGGAGGATGACCAGGAGGAGGCGCCCTTCATTCCTCCGCGTGCAGCACTGCCTGAAGGCACCACCAACTACGTGACGCCGCGCGGCCTGGCCATGCTGCATGCCGAACGCGGTGCGTTGGAGGAGGAACGGGCGGCCGTCGTCGGCAGCGACCACGACCGGCGCCACGCCAAGGGCGAGCTCGACGGGCGCCTGGCACTGTTGAACGAACGGATAGTCACGGCCCGGGTGGTGGAACCCGGTGTCGGACCTGTCCGCAGCGTGCGCTTCGGCGCCACGGTCACCTTCCAGCACCTGGTGGGTCGTCTGGCGGGCACGCTCTTCACCTTCACCATCGTGGGTGTGGATGAGGCGAACGTAAAGGAAGGGCGCATCGCCTTCTCCTCACCGATCGCCCGCGCGCTCATCGGCAGGCGCAAGGGCGGAGTGGCGGAAGTGGCCTTGGGCAGCGAGGTGTTGCGCTTGAAGGTGATCTCAATCGCCTAGCATCACCGCTTAGTTCCCCCCACCGTTGTCGTCACCGGGAGGATCGTCATTGCCATTCCCGCCATGGTCGTCCACCTGACCGGTGGAAGAAGAGGACGGGGCCACCGTGTCATCGCGCTGGCAGGAGACCAAGGCCATGGCCAAGGACAGGATGAAGAAGATCATAGGCAGCAGATGGAAGGTGGGGGTGCGGTGTGTGGTGTTCATGACTTTGAGGATGTGATCCGGAGGTAAAGCTGTGCTGGCGGTCGAACATTATCCTGTTCCATCCCGATGGAACGGGCAGGCAGGGTGATGGAACGGGCGGAGGACCTGCCCGGGGACGAAGGGCTGCAGCTGTTCTACCTTTCGCCCATCATGGCCCAGATCCCTTTCGTGCTGCTCGGTGAATACGTGGAACTGAACCAACTGCTGAAACTGGTGGGGGCCTGCAACAGCGGCGGCGAAGGCAAGATGCTGGTGGCCCAGGGCCTGGTGCGGGTGGACGGGCAGGTTGAACTGCGCAAGACCTGCAAGATCCGCGTGGGCCAGGTGGTGACCATGGACGGACTGGACGTACGGGTGGAGGCCGGAAAGGCTTCCGATGGCCCGGTGTAACTTCGCACCGCCAATGCGCCGGTCCCTCCCCTCGCGCCGGTCGCTCCTGACCGGCATTCGGATGCTCCCCGCCTGGCCTACTGCTGCATGCGCATCCCCATTTACCGTACGGATTCCGTGGACGAGAAGGCCTTCGCCCGCGATGTGAGGAAGAACGTCCACACCTATTTCACGGAACGCGGCCTGTCCACCAAGGGTGATCTCGGTCTGGCCATCAAGGTATTGGTGATGTTGACGCTCTATGTGGCGCCACTGGTCCTGCTGATCGCCTTGCAGCTCACCGGTTGGTGGGCAGTGCTCAGCGCGGTGGTGATGGGTGTAGGCATGGCCGGCCTGGGCATGTCGGTGATGCACGACGGTGTGCACGGTTCCGCCTCGCGCCATCAATGGGTGAACAGCCTGCTGGGCAGCAGCATGAACCTGATGGGCAGCAGTGTGCTCACCTGGCGGATCCAGCACAACGGGATGCACCATACGCACACCAACATCGACCAGGTGGATGGTGACCTCGATTCGCGCGGCCTGTTGCGTTTCAGCGAACATGCTCCCTTGAAGGACATCCATCGCTTCCAGCACCTGCACGCCTTCTTCTTCTACGGCCTGCTCACCATCACCAAGCTCGTGGTGGACTTCCAGACCCTGTCGGCCTTCAACCGCAACGGGATGACGCAGGCCCAGAAAGTGGATCCCCGTGCGGCCATGTGGCGTCTGGTGGGTGTGAAGATCATCTACATCACGCTCTTCCTGGGCCTTCCGCTGGCCTTCAGCGCACTGCCCTGGTGGGGTGTGCTGGGCTGCTTCGTGCTCACGCACTTCGTGGCCAGTGTGATCCTGGGCACCGTGTTCCAACTGGCGCACATCGTGGAAGAGGCAACGCAACCCCTGCCCAATGACGCGGGCGTGATCCCCATGGACTGGACGGTGCATGAACTGCACACCACGGCCAACTTCACCCGCAACAACCGAGTACTGGGCTGGTACATCGGCGGGCTTAACTTCCAGGTGGAGCACCATCTGTTCCCGCACATCTGCCACATCCATTATCACCGCATCGCCCCCATCGTGGAACGCACGGCGCGTGAGCACGGCATCCCCTACCACCACAACCCCACGCTCTGGGGGGCTTTGGGCTCTCACGTCCGGCGGATGAAGGCCCTGGGACGTCCGGCGATGGCCTAAGCCTCTACGCTCTCCGAAGGGGGGCGAAGGAACATGCGGCGATAGGGCCCATCGAACAGCAGCACAGCAGTGCCGAGCAGCACGATGGCGATCACCCCGGCCAGCCCGGCCACACTGCCCACGAGCGGATGTCCTGCCCACATGAACAGGGCGGTGGCGCCCGCACTGCCGTTGATGACGCCGTGCAGGATGCAGGAGGACCAGATCGTCCTGCTGCGGGTCCGGGTCGAGTCGAAGAGCAGGGCCAGGGCAAGGCAGAGCAGGACCATCATGGCGATGCCCCGAAGCGGTTCGCCCGGGTAGTTGTGGCCCACGGCGATAAGGGGCGCATGCCAGAGCCCCCAGCACACGCCGGTGAACGCCACGCGCCGCAGGCCGCTCCAGTGTGCCGTACGTTGCCACAGGTATCCGCGCCATCCCAGTTCTTCGCCCAACATGAAGGGCAGGTTGATGGTACAGGCCGCCAGGAGCGAAGCGGCCAGAGCGAAGCCCAAAATGCCGGAAGCGGGCACTTCGCGCAACTTGGCCAACTGACGCTGCAACCCTTCCCCGGACAGCTGACCTGCGGCGAGTTCACCGATGGCGATGCTCGCACGGTCGTGGCTCACTTCCACATGACCGAAAGGTGGCATGCCCAGTACATCGCCCAGGAAATGGACCACCAGCATCGTCAACGGCACGATGGCCATGGCCACGACGGCCGTCCAAGCCACGATGCCCCAGCGGGTCCTGCCCAGGTCCAGTCCCAGCCCGGCCCAAGGAGCCTTGTCCAACCGACGTTGCTGGATGATCGCCGCTGCGGCCGGACCGAACATGCAAAGGGCGGCCATCGCGGTATAGGCAATTCCGGAAGTGGCGCGGACGCCCAATGCGATGCCGATGCCCGCGATGGCCCACGTGATGCCGAAGGCCAGGGCCAAAAAGGACAGGATGCGCTTGTCGGTGAACATGCCCGACAAGATATCGGAACGCGGGTCGATCAGCGCGCGGGATAGATCACCCGCACATGGTTCAGGCTCAGTTGGGAATTACCCGGCAGCGGATCTACCAGGCGAAGCACGCCGACCTGGGTGGGTGTGATGTTCTTGGCGCCCACGATGTACAAGGCGCTGTGGCTGCGTTCCACATGGATACGCGGGGCCGACACGCGGGTGGCGATGTGGAAGCCAGCATCCCACCAACCGATGTCGCTGAGGTAGACCTGCCCGCCGAGGTAGCGCAGCACGGGGGCCGTCTGTTTCCCGTTCCAGTAAATGTTCTGCAGGTCCACCGAGGCCTTCACGGGCATGTTCACATGGAAGGATGCCTTTGTCGCCTTGTGCTCCACATGGAAATTCGAGCAGTGGAAAGACTTCACCACGGGGTTGCTGGCGGGCCGCTCCTCGTTGCCGTCCATCGCCGCGCTGAGGAAGACATCGTAATGCGGCGCGAGGCCTTCACTGATGCAGTCCGTCAGGCGCACACCGCCGCTGTTCAGCACCATGAACGCGGTGGTCGTGGTGCCGCTGCAATACACGCGGCACTGGTCGAGCACGCTGCTGTTGCTCTGGCTATTGGTGGCCGTGGCGCCGGGCCAGTCGCCCTGCCGCAGCACGATGCCGAGCTTGCCAGGGTTGGTCACCAGCACGTTCTGCACGCGGGCCATCAGGCAGAAGCGCAGATCGATGGCCACCTCGCTCTGTCCGGAGAAGCGGCAGTTGGTGATCGTGCTGCTCAACGTTGCCTTCAGGTCGATGGCCTTACGTCCGCCTTCGATGGCCGCAAAATCGCGGATCGTATAGCGGGATGAGGTCCGGGACAGCGCGTCCTTCTGGTCCTTGACCACCATGGTGAAGCCGTTGGAGTTCGGACCCAGGACCAGCTTTGCGCCGCGACCGTCGATCACCAGCAACTGGCGTGGTGGAAGGACGATGTCCGTGTTGCAGCGATAGACATCCGACGCGGAGAACAGCACCGTGGTCGCATCGGCAGGGAGCTTCGCGAAGAAGCCGGCCACATCGTTCACCGGTACCACATAGTCCTTCGCGGACGTGACGAGCGCCGTGGAAAAGGAGAGCAGGAACAGGGTGGAACGGATCATGGTGACCGGTGATGGATGCTCCGAAGGTATCAGTGCAGACGGGATGATCACGCTTGGCAGCGAACCGTAGAGAGTACCGAAATACGATGAGCGGTGCGGACGTCGTTGTCCGAACAGTGCAAGGCCTGCTCCGTTCGTCCTTCGCCCGGTGAACGATCTTTGTCCCATGGAACAACGTCCCACCCTACTCCTCATCCACGGTTTTCCCTTGGATTCCGCCCTTTGGGAACCACAGGTGGAAGCCCTTTCGCGGGTGGCCACGGTGCTCGCCCCCGACCTGCGCGGGTTCGGTCGGGATGAGCGCGAGATCGCGGCCATCATGCCGATGCGACAGTATGCGCACGACCTGAAACAACTGTTGGACGAGAGGGGCATCGACAAGGTCGTGATCTGTGGCCTGAGCATGGGCGGATACATTGCCATGGCCTTCGCAGAGCGCTGGCCTGAGCGGCTTGCAGGCCTCATCCTGTGCAATACCAGAGCCAACGCAGACACGGAGGAAGGGGTCGAAGCCCGGCACAACACAGCGAGGAACGCCCGCGAAAAAGGCATGGACGTGATCGCACGCGGCATGGTGCCATCACTACTGACGGAACGAACGCGGAACGAACGGCCTGAATTGGTGGAACGGGTGGTGGCCATGATCGCCAAGCAGGACCCCGAAGTGGTGGCCGCCACCTCACTGGGCATGGCCCAACGTCCGGACCGACTGGCCGTGCTGCGTCGGTTCCAGGGACCGGCCATGGTGATCACCGGCGATGCGGACGCTTTGATGCCATTGGCCACCAGCAACGTGATGGCCGAAGCACTGCCCAAGGGCGAGCTTGTGGTCCTGCCCGGAGCTGCCCACCTGTCCAACCTCGAAGTACCCGAGCTCTTCAATGCCGCGGTGACCGGGTTCCTGGAGCGCCTGACGAATGCTTGAACTGGACCTTTCCGTTCATCCGGTCCTTGGCACGGAACGCCTGGTCCTTCGACCGTTCAATGCGGGTGACGTGGAAGCACTGCATCGCTTGCGTTCCGATGAACGCACCATGGCCTTTGTTGGCAGGCCCCGGTCCGCCACTGTAGCCGATGCAGCCGCCTTGATCCAGCGCATGGAACTTGACCGTCGGCAGGGCGATGGCATCGGATGGGCGATGCAGTTGAGGGATGACCCTGCGCTGATCGGCACCATCGGTTTCTACCGCTTGAAGAAGGAACATCACCGGGCGGAGATCGGCTACCTGCTGGACCCGGGCCAATGGGGCAAGGGCTTGATGCATGAGGCCATGGGCGCCGTGCTGGAATGTGGCTTCGAACGCTACCGCTTTCACAGCATCGAAGCGGTCACCGATCCGCGGAACACAGCCTCACGCCGTGTTCTGGAACGCCGTGGCTTCGTGCTGGAAGGGCTCTTCAAGGAGAACTATTTCGCCCATGGCGAGTTCCTGGATTCGGCGGTGTACTCCCTGCTCCGCTCCGCCTACGAACCGCGTTGACCTTCCCTGCACCGGAACACAGTTCATCTCCGTTCGTCCGGGGCAAAGTGGGCTTCGTCGGCGACCGCTTGAATGACGGACGGATCAGATCTCCCATTCCCTCCGCTTGGGATCCCCATGCCAAGCCCTTCTTATGTCCTCCTTCGGACCACCTGGCACTATCTTCAGCCCCCCTACAAAAGACCCATGACCAACGATCTACGCTCCTTTGCCGCGCTCCTAGCCATCGCCACGTTCACGCTGAACGTCCAGGCGCAGTGCCCTGCCGGTGAGGTGGAGGTGTTCATCCACGTGCTTTCGGATGACTATGGCAACGAGACCTACTGGCAGTTGGTACCCGGCGGCAACGTCTGCGGCCAGGCACCGATCTTCACCGGTGGCAATCCCGCATTGAACTGCGGGAGTGGTGCTGGCGAGACGTCCCCTGCAGGCGGTTATGCCAACAACAGCACCATCATCGAGGGCCCATGGTGCCTCACCGAGGGCGGGAGCTACACCATCCACTCCATCGACAGCTGGGGTGATGGCCATGCCAGTTTCCAGGTATTCGTCAGTGGAGGCTCCATCGGCACCTTCAGTGCGCAAGGGGTGAACGCTGCGCACACCTTCATCGCCTCTCCTCCTCAGGAGCTGGACATGAGCGTGACCAAGTTGATCACCTCACTGTACAGCGAGGAGGGCCAGAGCGTGATCATCCGCGGATCGCTGACGAACACGGGCTTGAGCGTGGTACAGAGCTACACGCTGAACTACCAGATCAACGGCGGTGCCATCGTTTCGGAGAGCGTGAGCGGCGCCGACCTCAGCTCCGGCGAAGTGGTCGAGTTCGAGCATGCCACCACCTGGGTACCTGGTGCGGCCGGCACCTACACCTTGGATGTCTGGGCCACGGAGATCAACGGCGAGGCCGACCAGTTCCCGGTGAACGATGTGCGGAGCGCCACCCTCACGGTGAACCCCGCCACCCCGGACCTGATGGACGACTATCTGTTCGCCGCCCCCACCTTCACCATGATCGCCGATGATGACGACGACCTGCTGGTGCCGCGCGATCTGGACTTCCATCCCGACCGCAACCGCAACGAACTGTGGGTACTGAACAAGGATGTGGCCAGCACCGGTGGCAGCACCGTGCGCTTCTTCAACCCCGGTGAGGAGGACATGACCTTCCTGTGGCAGCGTGACCCCGCATCGCGCCACTTCCTGAGCCTGCCCACGGCCATCGCCATGGCTGACAACGGCAACTTCGCCACCTGTCCCGGCATCTTCGATGCGAACCAGAACGGCGGCGACCCCTTCACGGTCCCCACGCTCTGGAGCGCCGACCCCGCCATCTACGCCCAAGGGCTGTTCGGTCCGCTGGGCAGCCACCTGGACATGCTGCACGTGAACCCCGAAAGCCAGGGCATCGCTCATGACTATTGGAACCGTTTCTGGCTGGTGGATGGCTACAACGGCGATATCGTGATGAACGACTTCCGCGAGGACCACACTCCCGGCCAGGACTACCACGGTGACGCCCTGATCCGACGCTATGACGCCTTCACGGTGACGCGCGACCCCAACAACCACATCGTGAGCCACTGCACCATGGACAAGGCCACGGGCTGGCTGTACGTGGTTGACCACGGCGGACAGCGTGTGCTGAGGATGAACACCCGCACCGGCACCAATGCAGGAGCGGCCAGCTACGGCCCCTGGGAGAGCTATGTGGAATACAGCCGCTACATCAACTACGAGTGGGAGGTGATCGTGGACAGCGGTCTGGAGGCTCCGGCCGGCATCGACATCATCGGCGATCACCTGCTGGTGAGCGACCATGCCACGGGCGACATCGTGATCTACGACAAGAGCGGCGCCACCGTGACCGAACTGGGCCGCATTGCCACGGGCGCTGCAGGCATCATGGGCATCAAGGTGGGGCCTGATGGCCGCATCTGGTACGTGAACGCCACCACCCACCAGCTCGTGCGCGTGGAACCTGCGCTGAACGTGGGAGTGAGCGAGCGTGCGGCACCGTCCATCGCCCTCTTCCCGAACCCCACGAACGACCTGCTGCATGTGCAGGGTAATGTTGACCCGACCAGCCGTGTGGAAGTGCGCGATCTGCTGGGTCGCCCGTGCGCCGTGGTCTCTCCCAGCGACCTGCGCCAGGGTATCGATGTATCGGCCCTGGCCAATGGCTCCTACCTGTTGACGGTTGAAGGCCATCCCGCGATGCCCTTCACCGTGTACCGCTAGGGGTCGGCACGACCGTCGATCGTTGTTCCTTCGTGGCATGATCGACCTGCACCGGGACCGTGCGCTCATTGCCGGGCAATGGGTGAACGCTGATGACGGCAGCACCTTTCCTGTGAGCGACCCGGCCACGGGCAGGACCATCGCCACGGTGGCCGACCTCGGTGCCGTGGAGACCCTTCGCGCTGTGAGCGCTGCATCGGACGCGCTGCCTGCTTGGAGCGCCTTGCTGGCCACGGAGCGGGCGGACCTCCTGTTGCGGTGGCACCAGCTGGTGCATGAGCACAGCCGCGAACTGGCCGCCCTGATGACCGCCGAATGCGGCAAACCGCTGGCAGAGAGCATCGGCGAGGTGCGCTACGGAGCGGGTTTCATCCGCTGGAACGCCGAGGAGGCTCGGCGCATTTATGGGACCATCATCCCCGCAGAGCAGCACGACCGAAGACTGTTGGTGCTGCGGAGGCCCATCGGCGTGGTGGCGGCCATCACGCCGTGGAACTTCCCCTTCAGCATGATCACCCGCAAGGTGGCCCCCGCCCTCGCGGCAGGCTGCACGGTGGTGCTGAAGCCCAGTGAGGAAACACCGCTCACAGCGCTGGCCTTGGCCGCCCTGGCGATGGAGGCCGGCCTTCCGCCGGGCGCGCTCAACCTCATCACCACCAGCCACGCCGCATCGGTGGGCCAGGTGCTGAGCACCGATCCGCGCGTTCGCAAGATCACCTTCACGGGCAGCACGGCCGTGGGCAAACAGCTGATGGCCCAGGCGGCGGGCACCGTAAAGAACATCGCACTGGAACTGGGGGGCAATGCACCCTTCATCGTGTTCGATGATGCCGACCTCGATGCTGCTGTGGAGGGCGCCATGTCCAGCAAATTCCGCAACAGCGGGCAGACCTGCGTGTGCGCCAACCGCATCCTGGTGCAGGCGGGCATCCATGACCGCTTCGTGGAAACGCTGCGCCTGAGGATGCAAGAGCTGAAGGTGGGCCCGGGGCTGGAGCCGGGCGTCCAGGTGGGGCCATTGATCAACGAACGGGCGGTGCAGAAGGTGGAGCGCCTGCTTGCCGATGCCGTGGAGCAGGGTGCCCGGGTGCTGCTCGGTGGACAGCGCGACAGTGCCGGCGATCATTTCATGCAACCCACCCTGCTCGTCGACGTCACCAATGCCATGGCCTGCGCACAGGAAGAGCTGTTCGGACCGGTGGCACCGGTGCAGCGCTTCACGGACGAGGCGGAGGCCGTGCGCATCGCCAACGACACACCCTACGGTCTGGCAGCCTACGCCTACACCCGTGACCTGGCGCGTTGTTGGCGCCTGAGCGAAGCCTTGGAATACGGCATGGTGGGCTTGAACACCGGCCTGATCAGCACCCCTGTGGCACCTTTCGGCGGAGTGAAGGAAAGCGGCATCGGACGCGAAGGTGGACCGGGAGCCTTGGACGAATTCACCGAACGGCGCTATGTGGCGATGGCCGGACTTTGACCGCTGCGATCAAACCATGGCATGATGCATGCATCCTAGTTGATGAAAGCGGCCGGCAAGGGTCGCAGGGAACACGAGAAGCAACGAACGAAACCAGGAACGATGAAGAAGCTACCGATCATGCTCGCTGCAGCAGCGCTGTTCACCACCATGGGACTGAGCGCACAGGACAAGAAGGCCGACAGGGATCCCGCAGAGATGGAACAACGCGGCCAGGAGCGCGCCAAGGAACGAAGCGCCTACTTGACGAAGGAGCTCGGGTTGAATGACGAACAGTCGCGCAAGGTGGAGATCATCAACAGCGACTTCGCCAAGGCAATGACCGACCTGAAAGCTTCTGGGGCGGATGAGACCACCCGCAAGAACAAGGCGAAAGCACTGCGCGACCAGCGGGAGACCGACATGAGGTCCGTGCTGACCGAAGCGCAGTATGCCCAGCTGAAGGAACTGCGCAGGGCCAAGCGGGCCGAGCACATGGAGAAACGCGAGCAGATGAAAGCCGCACCACAGGCCCAGTAGCCTGTGTGACGACCCTGCGCGAAGCGCGTTCCGGAAGGGGCGCGCTTCGTGCGTTGGGGGACCTCCGCTATCTTGTCCGGCACATGATCTTCTTCATTGCCCTGGTCCTCTTGGTGGCCATCCAACTGCGCCGGGACATCCGCATCGTGGACCGCCTGCACCCCACGGATGCCTGGCATTCCCCGGTGAAACGCGCTGCGGTGGTGTTCGTCCTGCTCTTCACCGTACCCTTCCTGTTCGTGGCATACAGCGGTCTGGGCGGCGCGCTGAAGCTCACGGGCTCCGCAGGCCTGATGGTGCATGTGTTCCTCTCCTTCCTGATCTCCTATACCTGGTACCGCTACCTCACCTGGCTGGACCGTTTCGAGCGCGAGAAGGTGGGATGGGAAGTGGTCGTCTTCGTCGTGGCTTGCGGTACCACCTTCCTCACCTTTCCCCTGGGCGGGTTCATCATACCGCGGCTGGAACTGGTGCTGGACGGCTCCCCTTGGAACGACTGGTGGTATGCGGTGATCGGCATCGGGCTGGTGGAGGAGACGGTGAAACTGCTGCCACTTCTGCTGATCATCGCGTTCACCGACCAGGCCGACGAGCCCTTCGACCTGATCCTGTACGGAAGCATCAGTGCCCTGGGCTTTGCGTTCGTGGAGAACACCCTGTACCTGGCGAAGAGCGAGCTCTATGCCGTGGGTGGTCGGGTGCTATACGCCAGTGTGGCACACATGTGCTTCACCTCCATCATCGCCTATTGCATGGCCATGGCCAGGCGCCGGGGGAGGCACTGGCTCTGGGGCGCCCTGGTGGGTCTGGTGCTGGCCGCCTTCGCCCATGGCTTCTACGATTACTGGCTGCTCGCACCCGACCGGCCGCACGTGCTCACCATGGTCTTCTTCCTGGCCAACATCCATCTGTGGGTGGCCATGAAGACCAACCTCATCAACCTCTCGCCGCACTACCAGGAGCAGATGCGGCCGCAACCGGTGATGTTCCGCTACCGGATGATCAATGCGCTCTCGGCCATCTTCCTCTTCACCTACGCGCTGAAATTCCTGATGCATGGAACCGATGGGGCGAACGACCTGCTGCGTTCCCAAGGTGGTACCATGGGGGCCACCCTGCTCTTCCTCGCCGTCAGTTTCAGCAGTTTTCGCTTCGTGCCCGGCTATGTATCACCACTGCATCCCACCGGTGGCATCTGGCGCATGTTGCTGCCCCGTGTGGACTGGGGCGAGGACCTCACGGGGCGCCGGCTGCTGCTGCGCATGCCCGAAAAACGCTCGGACACCTCGCATTACATGACGCTGCACCGCATGCTCCCGCTGGAAGGGACGCTCACCCAGCGGGTGATCCTGGAGGGCGACAAGGATTGGTACCTCTTCCGGCCGGACCAGGCCATTCCCTTTGAGGGAGCCTTCGGCGAAGCACTGCTGATCCAACCGCACCGCGACAACGACACCATACCCGTGGACCGTTATGTATTGGTGGCCGCCCTGACCTTCGGCGCCCCCCCGCAACTGGCGGACGGTACAGTGGACAAACGCCAAGTGGCCTTCACCGGCTTTGTGCACGGGAAGCTGCTCTGAGGCCACTGCCTAGGTGCCTGGTCCGATCATTCGGCCGTGTAGGAGAAGCCCACCTCCAAGCGAACACGCACCGGCCCGCCCTTGAGGGTGCCCGGGCTGAAACGTTGCAGCTGACCCACGCGGCAAAGCATGGACGCGGAGAGCACCGGACACGTGGCGGCTCCCATAACCTCCGCCTCGCTGACCGTACCATCGGTCTCCACCACGAAGCTCACCCGATAATGGAGGTCCTTGTTGCAGTCAGCTCCGGTGCTGGCCAGGCTGGTATCGCAACCCGTCATCAGCGCCTTGTTCAAAGCATCGGCACCACCGGGATAGGTGGGGGCCACATCCACCTGCCCCGGAGCATACACCGTTCGGACAGAAGCCCTGGTGGGTGCGACACGCTGATCGTAGGACCGTTGTCCGGCATCGGAACCTCCTTTCAGCAGGTCCAGGCTGCTTTGGGCCGTCGAAGTGGATCCCGACCACACGATACAACCGATCAGGAACATTCGCATGGCACGAAGCTACCATCGTGAACACCGTCATGGACGGATGACCTTCATCACACGTGCTGGCGGCCCTGCCCCTACATTTGGCCGAGACCACGGCGGGCGTCAGTGCACCGGAGCACTGGAGGGACCGCGTTAAGGGCCATGAGCAACGTATACTACCCCGACTACCTGCAGCTGGACAAGATCCTTGGTGCGCAGGCCCCCGAGAGCGACAAGCATGGCGTGAAGGCGCATGATGAAATGCTCTTCATCGTCATCCACCAAGCCTACGAGCTTTGGTTCAAGCAGGTGCTGCAC
This sequence comes from Flavobacteriales bacterium, assembly GCA_041749915.1. Taxonomy (GTDB): domain Bacteria; phylum Bacteroidota; class Bacteroidia; order Flavobacteriales_F; family PHOS-HE28; genus PHOS-HE28. The sequence goes on along the minus strand of JBGTAJ010000018.1, from coordinate 16,350 downwards.
GAGGTTGGCAGTGTGATCGAGATGTTCTCCGACCACCACGTGGATGACAACGGCGGCGAACTGAACATCGCCGTGCATCGCTTGGAACGGGTGAAGACCATCCTGGGCGTGCTCGTGCACCAGATGGACATCATGGAGACCATGACACCCTTGGATTTCCTGGATTTCCGTGACCTGCTGCGTCCGGCGAGCGGTTTCCAGAGCATGCAGTTCAAGGTCCTGGAGGCCCGGCTGGGACTGCGGATGGAGAAACGCTTCGGCAAGCAGTACTACACCAGCCAGTTGAAGCCCGAGCACAAGGCGGAGATCGAGGCGCTGGAGAACCTGCCCACGCTGCTGGAACTGGTGAACCGTTGGTTGGAACGCATGCCCTTCCTGCAACCCGAGTACTGGCCTGCCGGTGAGGCCACCTTCTTCCAGCGATTGGAGGACCTGTACACCAGCACCCTGGTGAAGGGCGAGGAAGGCAATGCGGACCTGTGGCGCAAGCTCTTCGTGGACGGCGATCCCGAGCGGCGCCTCTCCCCTGCCGCCTGTCGCAGTGCCCTGTTCATCATGCTCTACCGCGATGAGCCCATCTTCCAACAGGCCTTCCGTTTCATGCAGTCCTTGCTGGACATCGACGAGGGATTGGCGGCCTGGCGCAACCGCCACATCAACATGGTGCACCGCATGATCGGACTGCGTGTGGGCACAGGAGGCAGCACCGGCAAGGCCTACCTGAAGGGTGCCATGGACAGCCACTACATCTTCAGCGAGATCGCCGACCTGAGCAGTTTCCTCTTCGAGCGCCGCAAGCTTCCCGCATTGCCCGACGCGGTGAAGCGGGCCGTGGGATTCGGCCGGTAAGGACGGCGGAAGCCTTGCCCGCGCGCTTCTATGGGTTGAAGGCCTTGTGCAGCCGATCGCCGAGCGCGGCACCCAGGCCTGCCAAAAGACCGCCCATAGCGGCCGTGATGAGGACCATGCCCATGCCCGTGGTGCCGAACAATGCGCCCACCCGAGCGGAGAGGATGCCCGTGTTGGCCACATCCGCCCCGAAGGCGAGACCGCCCCAGAGCAGCACCCCGGCCAGCAGACCGGCGAGGAACGCGGACCAGGCACCTGGGTGGACGACGAAACCCACCAGCATCGCGGAGAGGGCCAGGCTCCAGAACGGCAACCACAGACCCGTGATCCCGGCAAGAACAAGGGTGGCGATGAGCGTGACGAAAATCTTCATGGAACAAGCGTGGTCCGGGTGAAGCCCTTGGCATCCGCTTCAGCGGCATTGGCGAGAAAGTGGACCGGACGATAGGTCGCGGAGTGCCACTCGGGCAGAAGATCATCGTAGTGGGCACTGCCGGGGTTGCCACTGATGCCGCCCGGCAACTGGTACCAGGCCTGGGGTGGCGAGGTGAGCTCCACCACGATGCGTTGCGAAGGACCGTGGTTACCGCGCTGTGCATTGACCGCGGTGCCCGCACCGTTCACCGGCAGACCTTCACGGCCAAAGGCCGGGATCCGCGCCAGGTGCATGACCCGGGCATTGTTCATCGCTCCCCACAATAAGGGGCCCTCGCTCCTCCGGGTGTCGGCCATGGAACGAAAGGCTTGCAGCACGACCGCTCGCGCGTCCACGTCCAGCGCTTGTTCAACCGTGGTCCGCAATGCACTGTCCGCCAGGATGCGGATGGTGTTGAAGGGCGTGGGGTCACCCAAGGGCAGCGGGTGTTCCTGCAGCGGCGCCCACAGTGCGGTACGCGTGCTGTCGAACCACATCTGGAACAGGGCCTCCTCTTCCCGCGCGTGATCGGCGACATGATCCCAGCGCCGCAGGGTGTTCAAGGTGGCCATGGCCTCCGCGTCCAGTTGGGTGGTATCGAGCAGGGGCACCAGCGCGGCGAGACCCTCCTTCGCCCGAAGGTCGTAGCCACTGTGCTGCAGCGCCATCATGTCCTTCACGGAGAAGCGCTGCGTGCGTTCCAGGGTGCTGTTCACACTGCGGTTCCGGTAGTACTCCAGGTGGGCGTTGAAGAACCAGTAGGGATAGCCCTCATCCACACTGTGCTGGTTGGCGCTGCTCACGAAACCGCGGGCCGGGTTCAGCTGGGTGGCGGTATGCTCAAAGGGGATGAAGCGCTGCCAGCGATGCGCGGGATCGGCGGCGTCGAGGACGAAGCGCCCCTGATCACGCCACTTGTTGGGAAATGTGCCCTGCACCCGCATGGCGATATCACCGGCCGTGCTGGCGAACACCCAGTTCTGTGCCGGTGCACCGAAGAAGCGCAGCGCCTCCACGTAGTCGGCGTGCCCCTTCACCCGGTTCATCAGGTAGAGGGCCTTCTGGGTCATGCTGGGCTCGTGGCCCATCCATCGCAGGGCCAGGTGGGCACGCTCGGGCACATCACCGAAGTGCTCGTCGTACATCACCGGTCCATGCAGGGTGATGCGTATGCTGTCGGTGAGCACATCACCATCGCGCACGGCATAGTCCTCCACGCGGTAGGTCACCGGCAGCCATTCACCATCATGGAGGTAGGCCTTGCGTCGTTCATCCTGCCAGGTGATGCGGTACCAATCACGGGTATCCCGGGGTGCATTGGTCACGCCGAAGGCCGCATGTTCGTTGTGCCCGATGATCAGGCCACAGGCCCCGGGAATGGTGAACCCGAAGACACGATGATCGGGTGTGGCCAGTTGGATGGGGATCCAGATGGATGGGAAGTTGAGGCCCAGGTGCGTGTCGTTGGCCAGGAGGGCATGGCCGTTGACCGTGCGGCTGCCGTGCACCGCCCAGTTGTTGCTGCCGTTGGTGGGATCGCTGCGGTGCGCATCGGCCTTGAAACCCTGACCGGGATCATAACCTGATGGCGCGGCAAGAGTGTCCGGGGTGAAAGGCCAGATGCTGTCCGTGGGGACCGTGGGCACCACACCGGGCGGGCGTGCTGGAAAGATGAGCTCTTGCAGGGCCGGGCCGAGGATTGCGCGTGCATGGCTTTCCTCCACATCGCGGTCCCAGCCACTGAGGTTCTCCACCATGTACTGCTGGATCAGCGCGGAGCGCAGGGGGCTCCATGGCTCGGGAGCGTAGCTGAGCAACTTGTACTCGATGGGCAGGTCGCGGTGGCGGAGCGTGGCGATGTATTGGTTCACCCCATCGGAGTATGCGTTCAGCAGTGGCGCCATCACCGGATCCTGCTTCAGCGCGGCGCTGGCCGCCTCAGCACCGATGCCCATGCCCTTGCGCCGTTGTGCCCGGTCGAACTCCAGGGCCTTGGCACCCACCACCTCGCTGATCCGACCGGCCGCCGCTCGGGCGATGAAATCAAGCTGCCACAGGCGCAGGCTGGCCACCACATACCCTTGTGCCCGATAGAGATCGCTGTCGTTCGCTGCGAACAGGTGCGGCACTCCGCTGTCATCCCAGACCACTTCCACCGGAGCGGAAAGGCCGGTCAACTGCAATTCCTGCACGTGCCTTTCATCCACATCCTCCGCATTGCACCAGAAGCCTTCCTGTGGACTGAGGAAGCGCCCCAACGGAGAAAGCGGTGTATCGCCCAACACCTGCCTGTTGGCCAGGAACCAGTGCAGGACCAGGGTCAGTGCAGCGAGCAGGAGGAGCGGGAGCTTGCGCATGTTCAAGCGTTGGTCGGCCATCCACGAAGGTTCACTTACAAATTGAAGCGTTCGCCCCTACGCGGGATCAGCACCTCCTCGAAGCCCTGTTCCATCACCAGCCCCTTCAAGGCCAGCAGGGAATGTTCCACGCCGTGGACCAGTAACAGCTTCTTCACTTTTCCGGGTTGCTGACAGCTCAGGTAGCGCAGCAGTTCGTTGCGGTCGGCGTGGGCGCTGTAGAACTCCATGCGCAGGATCTCGGCGTTCACCTTCACCGGATCGCCGAAGATGCGGACCTCCTTATCGCCGGCGAGCAGGGCGGCACCGAGCGTTCCCGGCGCACAGAAACCCACTGCCAATACGGCGTTGGCCGGGTCGGCGAGGGTGTTACGCAGGTGGTGGCGCACCCGGCCGGCCTCCATCATCCCGCTCGCCGCAATGATGATGCAGGGACCCTGCTGGTCATTGAGCTGTTTGCTCCGATCGGGTGAACGCACGAACTCCACGCCCTTGAAGGAAAAGAGATCGGGGTCATCGGCCAGCTCGGCCCGCACCTCCTCGCGGAACAGGGTGCTGAAATGGCGCGCGATATCGGTGGCACTGATCGCCAATGGACTGTCCACGAAGACCGGCAGGCGGGGCAGGCGCCCGGCGTTGCTCAGCGAGTTCAAGGTGTAAAGGATCTCCTGGGTCTTGCCGATGCTGAAAGCGGGGATGATCAACTTGCCCCGGCGTTCCACGCACACCTCGGTCACGTGCCTGAGCAGTTCCTCCTCGGCTTCCTCGATGGGCTGGTGATCGCGGTCGCCGTAGGTGCTTTCGCACAGGATCACATCGGCCTGCTCGAAGGGCACGGGCTCGGGCAGCAGACGGTCCACGTAGCGCCCCACATCACCGGTGAAGGTCAGTCGCAGCACACGGTCACCATCGTCCATGCGCACGTGCACGGCGGCGCTGCCCAGGATATGGCCGGTGTCCGTGAAGGTGAGCTTGATCCCGGGAGCGATCTCCGTGGGCTCGGAATAGCCGATAGCGTTGAACAGTTCGAGTGTGGGCGGCACATCATCCTTGGTGTACAGCGGTTCATCGAACTCCACTTCACGACCGCGCTTGCGGGCGCGTCGAACATCGTAGGCATGGTCGTATTCCTGGATGTGCGCACTGTCCGCGAGCATGATGGCGCAGAGCTCCCGCGTGGCCGGCGTGCTCCAGATCGGTCCCGAAAAGCCCTCTGCCACCAGGCGGGGCAGCAGGCCGCTATGGTCGATGTGCGCATGGCTGAGCACCACGATATCGACCGAGGAGGGCTCGAAGCCGAACTGACGGTTGGGGTCCTTCTTCGCATCGCGCACCGCCTCGCCCTGGAACATGCCGCAATCCAGCAGCACTCGCGTGGTGGTCCCGTCCCTGCGGGTCAGCTCAAGCAGGTGTTTGGATCCGGTGACCGTTCCTGCGGCACCGTGGCTGGTCAAGGTGATGGGCATGTCACAAAGTTGCACCACATCGGTGAAGCGGAAGGCATCAAAGCGCAGGGATCGGGTCCTACTTTCGTCCACCATGGGCCTCTCCTATCTCCTTGCCACCCTTCACCTGCTGATCCTGGCCATCGGCATTGCGGCCGTATATGCGCGCTGGAGGGCCTTGCGCGATCTGAAAAGCGCAGCCGATCTGCCGGCGGTGTTCCTGGCCGACAATTGGTACGGCGTGGCGGCCGTGGGCTGGGTCGTCAGCGGGCTGTGGCGCGCCTTCGGCGGGCTGGAAAAGGGCAGCGAGTTCTACCTAGAAAGCCATTGGTTCATCGGGAAGATGGGACTGTTCGCGCTGGTGTTCCTGTTGGAACTGCTGCCCATGATCACCCTCATCCGTTGGCGCATCGAGCGGCGCAAAGGGCGCAGCAGCACGCTGGACCGTGCCCCGCTCCTGGCCCGGCTCACCCTGGCCCAGATCCCCCTGTTGGCGCTGATGGTGGGCATGGCCACCGCCATGGCGAGGGGTCTTTGAGCGAACGAACGGCCGGCAGGAACGAACACCGGGTGGTCATGGACTGTCATTCCTCCAGCTATATTGGTGGCCATTCCCTGCACATTCCCTCCGGCATGATGTCACTCCCGAACCTCGCACCACGCACCGTGTCCCTGCTTTCCGTGCTCTGGCTCACGCTGGGCATGGTCTTCGCCCAGCCCTACACATTGCGTGGCACGGTCACCGATGGCAATTCCGGGGAAACGGTCATCGGTGCCAACGTGGTCCTGAAGGGCACCACCATCGGCGCGGTCACCGATGTGAACGGACGCTTCGAGCTCAGCGTGAACGAACTGCCGCCCTACACCCTGGTCATCAGCTTCATCGGCTACACACAGCAGGAAGTGCAGGTCAAGAGCCTGGACCAACCCCTGAAGTTCAAGCTCAGCACCAATGAAGTGCTGTTGAAGGAGGCCGAAGTGGTGGGCAGCCGCATCAGCGACAAACAGAAACAGGCGCCGCTCACCGTGGAGAGCATGGACCTGCTGGCCATCAAGGAGGCGGCCAGCGGCGACTTCTACGAAAGCCTCGGATCGTTGAAAGGTGTGGACATGACGGCCGCCAGCTTGGGCTTCAAGATCATCAACACACGCGGGTTCAACAGCACCAGCCCGGTGCGCAGCCTGCAGCTCATCGACGGCGTGGACAACCAGAGCCCCGGCCTGAACTTCTCCCTGGGCAACTTCTTGGGCGCAAGCGAACTCGATGTACTGAAGGTGGACATGATCGTGGGCGCCAGCTCGGCCTACTACGGACCGAACGCCTTCAACGGAGTGATCAGCATGACCACCAAGGACCCCTTCCTCTACCCCGGGCTGTCCGTGCTGGCCAAGGTGGGTGAGCGCAATCTGGTGGAAGGCGCCATCCGATACGCCGAGAAGTTCAAGAACAAGGATGGCGTGGAGAAATTCGCCTATAAGCTGAACCTCTACTACTTCCAAGCACAGGACTGGGAGGCCACCAACCTGGCCCCCACCGAACAATCGGCAATGGGAGTGAACAACCCGGGGGGGTACGATGCCGTGAACCGCTACGGGGATGAAGCTGAATTTGAAGGAGGCACATCCGATTGGGGGTTGGGGTCCTTCTACCGCGACGGTTATGAGGAAAAGGACCTGGTGGACTACAACACGCAGAACCTGAAGGCCAGCCTCGCCTTCCACTACAAGCTGAACGACAGCCTGCAGCTCATCGCCGCATCGAACTTCGGAACGGGCACCACGGTGTACCAGGGCGACAACCGTTACAGGCTGCAGAACATCCTGTTCTTTCAGAACCGGCTGGAGCTGAACGCCGGGGAGCGCGGCTTCCTACGCGCCTACTACACCAATGAGGATGCGGGCGATTCCTACGATGCCGTGTTCACCGCCTTCCGCATGCAGGAATACGCCAAAAATGATGGGGCTTGGTCTAGGGACTACCGAGCGCGATGGACAAGCGGTGGATACAGCAGCGAAGTATTCCAGTCGCCCGGTTTCCCCCAACCAGTTTTCAACCCAGGCGGCACACCGCCTATCATCATTGACTATGAAGCGATCGACCAGTGGTATCTCGACAATCGATCGTTGCTGAATCAGCTGCATTCAGAAGTGCGTGCATATGCGAATTCTTCGGAGACATCCCCGGGGAGCTTTCAGGAATTCAATGACCGGCTCATCCCGGGCACGGACGCCTATCAGGCGCAGTTCGACAAGATCACCTCCACGAATTTCAGTGATGGAGGCACACGCTTCTACGATCGATCGGCGCTGTTCCACATCCAGGGCGAGCGGAAGTTCAAGGTCCAGAAATACACCCTGACCACGGGCGGCAACTTCCGCCGGTACATGCCCAATTCACGCGGGAACATCTTCTCCGACACCTCGGGCACGCGCATCACCAACGAGGAGTTCGGGATCTACGTGGGCGCCGAGCGCAAGCTGTGGGCCAGCGAGAAGTTGAAGGCCACTGCCACGATGCGGATGGACAAGAACGTCAACTTCCCCTATGTGTTCTCCCCCGCCGGTTCGCTGGTCTACTCCTTCGACCAGCAGAACATCCTGCGCGTGTCCTTCTCCTCGGCGGTGCGCAACCCCACCCTGCAGGACCAGTACCTCTACTACAACGTGGGGCGTGCCATCCTGCTGGGCAACCTGAACGGCTTCACCGACCTGGTGACCACTGAGTCTCTGTTGAACTCCTTGAGCAGCAGTGCGGACACCTTGGAGTACTTCGATGTGGCCCCTGTGGTCCCGGAAAAGGTACGGACCATCGAGTTCGGCTTCCGGCACACGCTCTGGAAGAACTTCTTTGTGGACGGTTCCTACTACTACAGCTTCTACCGTGATTTCCTGGGCTTCCAGATCGGTGCGGATGTGAACGTGCTGGAGAGCACCAACCAGGTCGACCTCGGCACGGTGCAGGTGTACCGGGTGGCGGCCAACTCCGCGCGCGAGGTCACCACCCAGGGCTTCTCGCTGGGGATGAACTACTACTTCAAGAAGTTCTTCGCCATCACCACCAACTATTCCTGGAACCGCCTGAACACGCAGGAGGACGACCCGATCATTCCGGCCTTCAACACGCCGGAGCACAAGTTCAATGTGGGCGTATCGGCACGCGACATCAGCAAGGTCGTGCTTGGCATTCCCGTCCAACACTGGGGCTTCAACGTGAACTACCGCTGGGTGGAGAGCTTTCTGTTCGAGGGCTCCCCGCAGTTCACCGGCACCATCCCGTCCTATGGCCTGGTCGACCTGCAGATCAGCAAACGGGTGCCTTCCATCTCCTGCACCTTCAAGGCCGGCGCCTCCAACCTGCTGAACAACAAGGTGTACATGGTCTACGGAGGCCCCTTGGTGGGGCGCCTGGCCTACTTCTCCGTCAACTTCGAACCGAAGTGGGGTGAAAAATGATGCATGCCCGGCACACGGACCGATCTGACAAGCACCTTACCTTGGACCTGTCAAACCTTTGAACACATGAAACACACTTTACGCAGCATGGCCATTTTGGGTCTGATGGCATCCGGCATCGGTGCATCGGCCCAGCGCTACCTCACCGAGGTCTTCCCATCGGTGGACGTGGTGCAGAACGTTCAATACGGATCGAACTTCTCAGTGCTGACGGGCGCTCCCGTTCTTCAGCCCCTGGTGATGGACGTGTACACCCCAACGGGTGATACGGAGACCGACCGTCCGTTGATCGTGTACCTGCACACCGGATCCTTCCTCCCCCGCTACATCAACCAGCTTCCCACCGGCTCCAAGAGTGATAGCGCCACGGTGGAGATGTGCCGTCGTTTCGCCAAGAAGGGCTACGTGGTGGCCGCCATCGGTTACCGCGCCGGATGGAACCCCGCTTCACCTTCGGAGAACACCCGCAAGCAGACCATCATCCAGGCCGTGTACCGCTCCATGCAAGATGCGAAGACCGCCGTGCGCTTCTTCCGTAAGTCGATCGCCGAGGAGAGCAACCCTTACGGCATCGATGGCGCCAAGGTGATCCTGGGCGGCCAGGGTTCCGGTGGTTACTCCGTGCTGGCCTATGCCACGCTGCAGGAGACCTCCGAGATCCAGCTCTTGAAGTTCTTCAACACCGAGACCAACGCCTTCATGGTGGACCCCGCGATCCTCGGTGATTTCGAAGGTCTGGGCGGCAACCCCGCGCTGAACCAGGACAACCACCCCGGTTACCCCACCGACATCTCGATGGTGTTCAACATCGGCGGTGCGTTGGGTGACAGCAGCTGGCTGGAGCAGGGCGAAGTGCCCATCTGCTGCGTGCATGCCACGCAGGATCCCTTCGCTCCGTATGCGAACGGTACCGTGTTCGTGCCAGGCACCAGCTTCGCTGTGGTGAACGTGGACGGCAGCGGCCGGGTGACCGAGCTGGCCAATGAGTATGGCAACAATGATATCTGGTTCACTCCACCCTTCTCCGACCCCGTGACCAACTACGCGCAGAACGCGCTGACCGGCACGCCGAACGAAGGCAATGAAGGCCTGTTCCCCATCACCGCGCTGGCCAACTCTGCTGGTGCATGGGAGTGGTGGGATGAGGCTGTGGTGACCGCCGGTGCCACCGCTGTGGGTGCGAACCCTGCCACGGTACTCGCCAACGGTTACGCTTCCAACCCCGTGTACCAGGCCCTCGGTCCTGTGGCCGGTCGTGCCCGCGCCCTTGCCTACATCGATACGCTGCAGAACTTCATCACGCCCCGCATGTTCCGCGTGCTCGGCTTCGCTTCCGCCATTGATGAGAGCTCCACCATCGCCACGGGCGTGGAGGTGTTCCCGATCCCGGCCACCGAGCGCGTGACCATCACCAGCTCTGCTGCAGTGATCCGCAACTATGTGGTGTATGACGGCCAGGGCCGCATGGTACGCAACGGCAGCGTGAACCTGGACCGCGTTGTCCTGGAGCGCGAAGGCCTGAAGGCGGGCAACTACTACGTGGAACTGTTCTTCGACGAGGGATCGCTCACGAAGAAGGTGATCCTCGACTAAGTTCGAAAAGCACACTAGGAAAGAGGGCTGCCATCCGGCAGCCCTTTTTCTTTGTACCCTGATCCCGCACACCATGGAACGCCTCACCGAACAGCCTTCACGCCACGACGACCTGGAACGCATGAGCACCGCCGAGCTTCTGCGCCATATCAACGAGGAGGACCGCACCGTGCCTCTGGCGGTGGAGAAGGCCCTGCCCGCCATTGAAGCGCTGGTCGATGCCATCGCAGAACGCATGGCCCGCGGCGGTCGCCTGTTCTACATGGGCGCCGGCACGAGTGGCCGCTTGGGCGTAGTGGACGCCAGTGAATGTCCGCCGACCTTCGGCGTGGCACATGGCCTGGTCATCGGCCTCATCGCGGGCGGTGATGCCGCGATCCGCAAGGCCGTGGAATTCGCCGAGGACGACACCGAACAGGGCTGGAAGGACCTGGAAGAACACCATGCCGGCGCGGACGATACCGTGATCGGCATCGCGGCGAGCGGCACCACACCCTATGTCATCGGTGCCTTGGAGGCCTGCAACGCACGCGGCATCCTGACCGGTAGCATCAGCTGCAACCCGGGGAGCCCGGTGGCCACGATCGCCACACATCCCATCGTGGCGGCCGTGGGGCCGGAGTTCATCACCGGCAGCACGCGCATGAAAAGCGGCACGGCCCAGAAACTGGTGCTGAACATGATCAGCACCAGTGTCATGATCAAGCTGGGGCGTGTGAAGGGCAACCGGATGGTGGACATGCAGTTGAGCAACAACAAGCTCATTGACCGGGGCACGCGCATGGTGATGGAAAGCCTGAAGGTGGACCATGCCCAGGCCAATGCACTGCTGCGGCACTACGGGAGCGTGAGGCGGGCGATCGAAGCGGGGCACACGTTGTAGTCTCGGGGCAAAAAGCGCTCATTGGTCCCGACCTTTGTACCGCTTCTTCGCTCTCCGGCCATGCACGACATTGAACCCTTCTGGAACTGGCGGCACAAGTACACCGCCGAGGAGGATGAACGTTCCCCGTTCTTCGGTGAGGACCACAGCGAGTTCGAATTCACCAACGCGGTATACGACCATGTGATCCACCCCCAGTGGGACAATTTGGGCAGTACGACCCTTTACATGAAACAGCTCTTCGCCGACCACGACGAGGGCTACGTCATCATCGAGCTGATCGGTGAGTGGAACGATCTGCTGCACAACGACATCATGCTGTTCAAGCGGAACATCGCGGAACACCTGATGGCGCAGGGGATCAACAAATTCATCCTCATCGGCGAGAACGTGCTGAACTTCCACACCAGCGATGACGAGTACTATGCCGAGTGGTTCGAGGAGGTCAGCGATTCCGACGGTTGGATCGCCCTGCTCAACTTCCGCCCCCATGTACTGGAGGACCTCCAGAGCGCGAACATCGACCAGTACTTCCTGCTAGGCGGAAAATTGAATGCACTGCGCTGGCGGACCCAGGAACCGGAGACCGTCTTTGAACAGGTGGAAGGAATGGTGATGCGACGGCTGGGTGCCTGACCCTGGCGATCGACGCACACTTCAGAGCTCGCCTCCTTCCTTCGCGATCAGCTCGGCTCCATACCATCTGCCTGAGATCGCGAGCGCAACAGGCGCCACACCCACCGATCGATGGGAAGGCTCAGGTCCTCCTCCACGGAACGCTGCAGATCAAGCCAGCGAAAGACCTCCTGCCCATCATCGCGAAGGCCTTGGAAGGGCTCGATGGCAACAGGGATCGCCAGGGGATCGGCGACGCTGAAGGAGTAGTAGACGCTCACCACCTGCATCGGTGTGCTGTGGAAGCCGCTCTGCTGGAAGAAATCGGTGGTGTAGAAGTGCTGTGGGTCCAGTGCCTCGAGACCCATTTCCTCGCGGATCTCGCGGACCAGGCAATCCTTGAGACCTTCGCCGAACTCGAGCCCACCACCGGGGAACTTTGTGATGCGTCGCCCCCTGATCAACTCGTCGGAGACCAGCACCCGCCCTTCGTGGAACAGCAGGCCGTAGACGCGGATGGTGAAGGTGGGCGCGCTCATAGTGGTCGTTGTGCGCGGAACATCTGGCGTTTACCCGGAGGTCCCTGAAGCCGTTCCACCTTGAAGCCCGCGGCCCGCATGGCCCGTCTGACCTCACCCTTGGCACAGTAGGTGACCAGCAGACCACCCGGTCGCAAAGCAGCGAACAAGCACTGGAACACCTCGGGGGTCCACATGCCAGGTTGCGAGGCGGGACTGAAGGCATCGAAGTAGACCACGTCGTAGGCATCCTTCTCCCCGAACTCCGCCACAGGTGCATGCAGCAGACGGAAGGTGAGGCCACCGACCGGTCCGTGCCATGTGTCCGTCGGGCCCAGCATCCGCTCCATGAAGGGTGTGTGCAGACCGGGCCAGGCAAGGTCCTCGCAATGGGCCAAGGTCTCCAACTGATCGCGTGTGAGGGGAAAGGGCTCCAGGGCCGTGTAGGTCGCGGTGCACTTGCCTTCCAGGCAGCGGATCCAGGTGAGCAGAAGGTTCAGGCCGGTACCCAGACCCACCTCCAGCACATCCACGGAACCTTTCTGCGTGTGTTCCAGACCGTTCCTGATGTAGACGTGTGTGCTTTCCTGCACGGCACCATGACGGCTGTGGTACTGCTCCCCCCACTCCTCACTGCGCAGGGTCAAGGATCCATCACGTGTGCGAACGGGCACAAAGTCCTGGGGAAGCATGGTCAAGGAGAGGGACCGGCACAAGGGTCCCTGGTGCAGCAAAAGTAGCGGCCCGGCCTGCTGTTCAGAGCACCTTGATCTCCGTACGCCTGTTGCGCGCGCGGTCGGCATCGCTGTCGTTGGGCACCACGGGTCGGGCATCGCCATAGCCGATGGCCGTCAAGCGGGAGGCATCGATGCCCTTGCCCACCAGATGATCGCGCACGCTGTTGGCCCGAGCCTCCGACAGGCGCTGGTTCACCTCGGGGGTGCCGGCATTGTCCGTGTGTCCACTCACCTCCAGGCGGAGGTCCGCGTTCTGTTGGAGCAGTTGCAAGAGCTGGTCCAGTTCGGCCATCGAGGTGGGTTGCAGTTCCGCGCTCCCCGTGGGAAAGAACACGTTGCGCAGCTCCATCCGGCTTCCATTGCTCAGGGGCTCCATATCGATGTCCACCGCCAGATCGAGACCGCGCTGCCCGGAAGGAACATGGATGTGCTCGCTGTGCAGCAGGTATCCATCCGCCTTCACATGCATGGCATAGTCGCACCCGGCAGGTACCACGATCATGTACTCTCCCGTGGTGGGGTCGCTGGTGAACCTGGCCACCAACGTGGCATCCTGCAGGTCCATCAGTTCGATGGTGGCCTCCATGTACCCCAACAGCCTCAGGTCCTTCACCCGGCCTTTCAACAGTACGGTCCCGGCCCCTTCGGCAGCAGGCACCACAGCCTTCGCAGCACCGACCGTACGATCGTCGGTGGCGCCGGTGGCGCCGGCCAGAAAGTCGACGACGTAGATATCATCCTCTCCCGCACCGTCGGTACGGAGCGAGCTGAAGTAGCCGGTGGAACCGTCGGCGGTGAGCACGAAGAACAGGTCGTCATCCGCGGAATTGATGGGCCATCCGAGGTTCTCCGGCTTCGTCCATTGGCCGTTCTCCAGGCGTGAACGGAAAATATCATAGCCCCCCATGGAGGTATGGCCGCGGCTGCTGAAATAGATGGACCGACCATCGGGATGGACGAAGATGCCATCCTCATCGTGGATCGTGTTCACCGTGGGGCCCAGGTTCTCGGGCACGCCCCACTGACCGGTCGCGGCATTCCATGGGCTTCGGTAGATGTCCTGTCCGCCCACATTATCCTCAGCGCGGTCGCTCACGAAATAGAGCCACTGCCGATCGAAGCTGTACCACGCGCTGGACTCGTGGCCCGGCGTGTTGATGGTGGTGCCGATGGGCTTCGGTTCCGACCACTGATCACCCGTCCGGCGGCTTTCAAAGAGGTCACCGGAGCCGCCCATGTCACGGTAGATGATCATGGTGCGACCATCGTTGAAGAGGCCCACACTGGCATCGTTCCCAGCGGTGTTCACGGGGGCGCCCATCAATTGCAGGGTGCTCCACTCGCCATCCCTGCGCTGGGTGAAGTAGATATCCTCAAAATACTCACCGGTCGCTTTATTCACCTTGGGGTTCGTGGGCGACGGCCGGCGTGAGGTCAGGAGCAGGAGATCACCATCCGCCGTCACCAGCGCACCATAGTCCGAACTGGGCGTATTGATGCCGCTTCCCATGTTGCGCACCACGGCGCTCACCGGAGCGGCCATGAGCGTGCGACCGTTACGGCATTCCTGGATGTGCTTGTCGGCCTGGTTGTACATTGGCTCGGGGTCCTGGAAGGAGGCTGAACGCCGGTGAAGTTCAAAGGCTTCGATGGCCTTGTCCCATTCGGCGTTCAGCTGATGGGCGAATCCCACCAGGAAATTGATGCGCGCCTGATCGGGCTTCACCTCCCGCGACTTGAGGAGGTAGGGCAGAGCCTTATGACGCTGCGGACCATTGAGCTGACAGAGGCCCATGCGCAGGTTCACCTCGGCATCGTCCGGTGCCAGTATCAAGGCCTCCTCGTAGAGCGTTTCCGCGTGAACATGCTGCAGTCCGCCCGCTTGTGCAGCCTTCTCGGCCTGCTTCATCAGCTCCGCCACGCGCTTGTCCGTGCCGGCATCCTGTGCGACCAGGACCGCTGGAACGGAGATGGTGAAAATGAACGCAAAGGACAAGGGTCTGAACATGGGGAGGAACTTCAGTGATCGCACAAGCGCTGTTGATACGTGATCGGCGGGCTGGAGTTGCCCCCCGGACAGGTGGCTAGCTTTGGGCCTTCGCAAGAACACCCGAACAAGATACGATCCGCGAACGTCCCTCCATCATGGCCAAGAAGACCAGCTCCAAGTCGATCCTCACCAAGGACTCCCTCACCTTCCTTGAACGCTACCTGAACAACCCCTCTCCCACCGGTTTCGAAAGCGAGGGGCAGAAGCTGTGGCTGGATTACGTGCGGCCCTACGTGGACGAGCACATCGTGGACAACTACGGAACGGTGGTGGGCGTGATCAACCCCACGGCCAAGTACAAGGTGGTGATCGAGGCCCATGCCGATGAGATCAGCTGGTATGTCCACTACATCACCAGCGATGGCTTCATCTACGTGCGCCGCAACGGGGGCAGCGATCACATCATCGCTCCGAGCAAGCGGGTGAACATCCACACCGACAAGGGTATCGTGAAGGCCATCTTCGGCTGGCCTGCCATCCATGTTCGCAACGGCAAGACTGAGATCACGCCCACGCTGGAGAACATCTTCCTGGATTGCGGGTGCAACACCAAGGCCGAGGTGGAGAAGCTCGGCGTGCACGTGGGCTGTGTGATCACCTACGAGGACGAGTTCATGGTGCTGAACGAGCGTCACTTCGTGGGCCGCGCATTGGACAACCGGATGGGCGGGTTCATGATCGCCGAGGTGGCCCGGCTGCTGAAGGAACAGAAGGTCAAACTGCCCTTCGGGCTTTACGTGACCAACAGCGTACAGGAGGAAGTGGGTCTTCGCGGAGCGGAGATGATCGTGGAACGCATCAAACCGGACCTGGCGATCGTGACGGATGTGACGCATGACACGCAGACACCGCTGATGAACAAGGTGCTGAGCGGCGACATCGCCTGCGGCAAGGGACCTGTGCTGAGCTACGCCCCGGCCGTGCACAACAACGTGCTCAAGCACATCGTGCGGACCGCGGAGAAGGAGAAGATCGAGTTCCAGCGCGCAGCACAGAGCCGCGCCACGGGCACCGATACCGATGCCTTCGCCTACGGCAGCGCCGGCGTACCCAGCGCCTTGATCAGCCTGCCGCTGCGTTACATGCACACCACCGTGGAGAGCGTGCACCGCGACGATGTGGAGAACGTGATCAAGTTGATCTTCGCCAGCGTCCGTTCCCTGAAGGCCGGACAGGACCTTCGCTACTTCAAGTAGTCCGGGAAGCGGCCATGCGCATCACCCCCCATGAGCAGGCGCAGGATGCGCTTCAGTTCACCGCGCTGGCCGTGGGCATCCTGCTGGTGCTCCGCTTCGGGCTGGCCGCTGCCCTGCACCTGGTCCCGCTTCCTGCACCCGATGCGTTGACGGCTGCCACTGCGGGCTACCACGCCGACCATATCCTGCGGCAACCGGGGACGGTGGTCCTGGGCGCCTGGCCCTGGGTGGCGCGCCTT